>CAZBDM010000088.1:0-846 GCA_964490675.1 uncultured Oligoflexales bacterium | reverse complement strand
TAGCGACCCAAAAACCAATTCATCACTCTGTTTTGAAAGTCTTCAAACTGAAACTGTCCACCCCCTCCTGTCAGGTTTGCGCCTTGAGCAAGAAGATTTGTTGAAAGGGAAAGGCTTAAGAGGGTCTGTAAACCAATAGTGATTAACTTCTTCATCGAGTGTTCCTTTAAGTAGGCTTTTTTTCTTCTCCAGTGGCGCCACTTGCTACCTAACACCGGGCCTAGGGGGCTTCAATATTTTTTAGGTTCCAAATGTTTCAAATTATGGTATTTATTCTACCTAACTTGGATAACCATTCATGACTATTGACTTATTTTCATACCAAGAATACCAAGCTTTTGTCCTCGATTGGATTTCTAGCCACCCTAGGAAGGGTTGGGGAGTCAAGTCTTTGATGGCAAAAGAGCTCGCCATGCAAACAACGATGCTGTCACGGGTGCTGAATGGGGTGAGTCATTTTTCCGTAGAACAAGCTTTTAAGCTAGCAAAGTTTATGAAACTCTCGGAACTTGAAGTGGAGTATTTTCTTTCCCTTGTTGAATATCAGCGTGCCGGCACCAAGGAACTTCAGGATTTTCTCAGAAAAAAACAACGCAACTTAAAACAACAGCGCTTCAGAATATCAAATTCTCTCGAAGATCATCAATCCTTAACGCTGCTAGATCAGGCCCTCTATTATAGCTCATGGAAATATGCACTGATTCACGCCGCAGTGACACTGCCAGATATCAACAACGCTTCTGATATTATCGATAGGTTTCAACTCGAACCGTCTGAGGTTTATGACATCTTATCTTTTTTGAGAAAAAAAGCTTTGATCCATCAAGTTGATGGGCATCTAGAAAT
>CAZBDM010000087.1:10779-11749 GCA_964490675.1 uncultured Oligoflexales bacterium | reverse complement strand
CGACTGGAATGCCATTAGATATTGTCTGCTACCAGGGGGATTCTCTACTATTTCAAGCAGTTTTTTGGGGGATACGCGGAAGTTTGCAGCAGCTTGTTCAAGTTTGTCTGGACCTGTCATTCCGGCTTTCGAAGCTTGATATCTTCTCATCATATCGAAATGCAGCACTTGGGTTCTGATCTGACCGAAAGTCACCACATAAATCGCGTTAATCAGTGCCATAGCGACAGGCGTTGACAAAGTGGCCGACTCTCCTTCTTCGTAATCACTGTTGAGTAGTTTACGAATGCCAAAATCAAAAGCCTCAAAGGCTGAAGAGTAAATCGTCACAATGGTGAAGAGATCAAGAAAGCTCTCAAGGCTTGTCTGGGCCAGTCTTCGTGCAGTGCTACCCGCTACAGAAAAGCGTTCTGCAAGGCGTTGGGAGCCTGTGCGCACTACGTGTCTGGTGCGGTTATAAACATTGATCGCTGAGTTGTTGCCATAAATACGGCCGGCTAGGGAGGCTTGCAGAAAGGCCACGGAAATAACATTGAGAAAAACATACATCGGCTGATCAAAGAATTCTTCGCCTTTGATGAAATACTCTGCTCCCCCAACAAACATCATGTTGGTCATTGCATCACGCAGGAAGTTGACCCGGAAGTGATGATCGTTTTTCTTCCAGAGCTTGCCGAATTCACCGAAGAGTTTATAGCGATACTTGGGATCGCTGAACAAGCGTTTCATTGGCCCTAATCGCAGAAGATAAGTCGTGGCCGCTTCGATCACTTTTGCTGAAAGTCCCATAGCTGTTCCTGCGACCATCATGGCAAGTTGGACAACAGATTTTGCCATGTCTATTGCCGTTGCAACCGTGTAGTAAACAGCTAGGCCTAAGCTTTTGATCCAGCGGCCAAAGAGGCCAATCTTACCGAGCAGAAGTTCAAGGCCTTTACCGGCGCCCTGCCAGCGTTTTGCGATCCATTGA
>CAZBDM010000087.1:0-10769 GCA_964490675.1 uncultured Oligoflexales bacterium | reverse complement strand
ACGCCGACTTTTCTCGTGCCGTTTAAAATCGGTAGAATGATATTTTTTGTGGTGGCACTAAATAACCAGCCAATCACCCTTATCGGAAAAGGAATCACAAGGATCGCTTCAAGTGCAAGCTGACGAAGTTTCCTTTCGGTGAGTTTTTTGGCATCGTTGATTTCTCGATTGTTAAAGCCTGTGTAGGCACTCGAGAAATGAGCGAGTTCTAGGTAAACACTTTTTTCTTTTTGATTCTCGTATTCAACATAGCGAGACCCCACCATAGCAGTGGCTCCGCCGCCCGCCATTGTCAGAAGCAGAACCTTTCCACCGGCGACAGCGAGGGTTAAGCTTGTGCCACCGCTAAAAAAAGCGAGGGCCACCCCACCAGCAAAGCCGACGGCTCCCACCGCCAGGCCGCTCCAATACACCCGGTCGAGAACTCTTTGTTGTGATCGGTCCCTGGTGATGATCAGACAGTTTGCCTGTAAACGAGTGTCTTCAAGCTCTGAACAGTTATCGACTTGTGAAAAGTCAGTAACAGTAGGGAGCTCCCGAGGTGTATCTGACGAGATTCTTTCTGAGTTGGCTGCGACAGCGTCTTGATAAGCAAAGCCAAGATTAAAGTTTTCGATACGATTAAAGTGTCCAAATTGTTGTTTTGCGTCTTCCCAAAGCTTAGGATCTGAGGCGAGGCCCAAAAACAAATCTTCGTTACCTTCGTAATGTACCGCCGAAGACAGCTTTTTTAACATGTCGGTATTGAATCGCGTGCTGACAAGTAGTGCCTCATTAAAAGGTTCTTTTACCGCTTCAAGAACACCTAGTGCGGAGTCTTCGTTGCTTAGGAATCTGATCAGATCGAGTTTTTGATCATTTGGACCTTCTTGAGCCAGTTCTAAGAGTGGATCTTCAGTCTCGTCATGGGACTGACTGGCAAAGAGATCGAGAGTTTTTTGCCAATCACAGTTCGCTTCGAATCCCTGGCTTTCTAAGTAATCGTAAAGGCGCTCGTAGAGGGGGACCGCCGTTTCCAAGGGAGCACCTTTCGTAGTAATGACGGCAAGGAGTTTTTGTTTGGTCAGTATCGCTGACTTCAGATCGGCAAGGCCGTTTTGAAAAACCTGTTTTCTTTGTTTAGGTGCCCACTGTGAAAAAGACTCGGCCAGGGGAGCGCCCCAATTACCTGCTTTTCCTTCGACTCTCAGGCGGTAATCTTGCCAAGCATGGGTCAGTTTTTCCTCGATGTCCCGGTTAATCGGTTGATCCACGAAATCTTCTACTTGCTCGTAACAAACATCGATTTGAGTGACGACAAATGCCAGCATTGATAAACGGGCGACCACTTCCCTGCGA
This sequence comes from uncultured Oligoflexales bacterium, assembly GCA_964490675.1. Lineage (GTDB taxonomy): Bacteria > Bdellovibrionota_B > Oligoflexia > Oligoflexales > JAWKNZ01 > CAZBDM01. The sequence continues at coordinate 9,431 of CAZBDM010000087.1, read as the reverse complement.
ACGTGTAGACGAAAAGGTTGTTCGTACTCAGCGTCTTCAATCGCTTTTTCAACTTCTTTGACGGTTTGCTGATTATGAGAGGGCGTGTTAGCGATGTAAAGAAAGCGCAGTGTGTCTGGGACTCTGAATGTGAAGGTTTTATCTTTGGCGATCGCGTCGCCTTGTTCTTCGCCACCCATCAAAATATTAAGGTCGCGTCTTGCTTTAAGAACATCAAGCACTTTCGTCGTTCGCAAAACGTACATGGCCGATTCAAGTGGTGACATTGAGGCGGTAATTTGATGAAAGCGGTCGATAAAACCTTCGTCTCGCGACAGTCTAATCTGTTGTCCACTGCTGGTAGGAAACAGTTCTTCGTCTGGAATGTTTGCTAAGACTTCGTCCTGAAAGGTTTTGAGATCGAGTTTAAATTCTTCATCGTCATCTTGCTTTGGCGTTTGCGGGGGTGACTGCTGTTCTTCTCCGTTGGTTTGTTGAGTCTCTTGGGGATCGTCTTCTTGGGGTGGATCATCGCTGCGTTGTTCGTCTGATTCAGAAACGTCAATCTCGACACCCTGATAATCTTTGTTGTCATTCTCGCAAGCCGACAGACACAGAAGCAAAAAACAAAGCAACGGTGCAAGTCTTTTGACAAGGGGTTGAGTCTGTGATGTGCTGCGGAACATTATTATCTCGCAAATCCTTGGGGAATTTTTTAGGCTATCGTTTCGTTAACAAGATCTTTGGTTGAGGCGTATCGATAATGGTAATTTCCCAATGAAGTCAACAAGAATAGGATTCTTGGCTTAAATTAAAAAGCGCCTTTAGTATATATATGTAAATTGTAAAGATTCTATTAAGTGACTTAAAATAAAAGTAAAATGATCGAACTATTTAACGCAATCAGAGAGGGCTCGGGTAGCCAAATTTGGTCCAAAGGGGTGGCGATTAGTCGCGCAAACGCCGTGCTGAGTGAGAACTTGTCCAATGATGAATTGGTGTTACGGGTAAAGGTCGCAGGTAAGAGCATCAGTCCTAAGGTCACTCTCTGGCCCGAGGAAGAGGATTGGAACTGTGACTGTGGCAGTGAAGAGGACCCCTGTGAGCACGTCGCAGCTGCGGTTATTGCCCTGCGACAGGCAAAGGAAAAGGGTATCGCACTCCCAGCTCTCGAGGTTGCTGCTGGCAAGTTGGTCTATTCGTTGACTGAGGAGACCGATGGTTTGCACTTTGCCAGAGCGATTGTTGTTGATGGTCAGCCTCATCCGCTAAAGACAAGCCTCAGCGCTCTCGTTAACGGTCGCGTTGCTGGACCGCAGGTGACAGCCAGTAAAGAGGACATGAAAGTTGATCTTGTTCTCGATCGTTTTAAGCACGGTCTTATCCCTAAAAATCTTTGTGTACGTTTGTTGACTGCCTTGTCTGAGGTTGAAAGTCAGGTTCAATTAAATGGCAAGGATATTTCCATTGGGTCTGATTCAGTAGGTATCATCGCGCGGGTTGAAGACCGCGGCGGCGGATTTTACCTGCATGGACTGCAAGACCCCAATATCGAAAAAGTCTATGCTAACGGTATAGCGCGTTGCAAAGGAAACATTCTCCATGCGGTCGGTGATGGTGGTCTTCTTCCGAATCAGATAAAGCTTCTTAAAGACGGCCAACAGTATGGCGAAAGAGAGACATCGACTTTGGTCTCTGAAATCTTGCCGAAGTTGCGAGAAAAGATCAAAGTGGAAGTCTTAACAAAAAAGCTGCCACAAGGTCGTCGCCTTTTGCCCAGGCTGATGCTTGAAACGAAAGGAAAAGGACTCTATTTAGAGGTCATGCCATGCATTGTCTACGGGGATCCGATCATCGCTAAAGTTGAAGGTGATTACTTAAAAGTGATGGGTGATGGACCGGTGCCTGAGAGAAACCGAAGTCAGGAAACCAAGCTGATCGATGATTGGCAAAAGGCTTATCATCTTCCTGTTGGTAAAGCCTCGTTTTTTGAAGGAGAAGAGGCGGTCGGGTTTACCGACAAGCTACAAAGCTTTAGAGGTGATATTAGTGGCGAAGGCTTGCAGGCCTTTTCTCGCCAGGAGCCGCTGGTGGTTGAGTTAGACTTTCAAAGCGACGATATTAAAGTGTCTTTTTCTAGTGGTGGTAAAGGTAGCGCTGATCCCAAAGCGGTGTTGGAAGCTTGGCAAAATGGTGATCAAATGGTGCCTCTGATCAACGGCGGCTGGGCCGAAATACCCGCAGGGTGGTTGCACAAACACGGCCAGAAGCTACTTAGTTTGTTGGCCGCGAAACAAGATCAAGAAAAGCTACCAAAGGCAGGGCTTTTTTTGTTAGCTGAGCTTGCTGAAGAAATCGACGAGGACATTCCAGCTGACGTTGCAAAAATGAAAGAGGCCATCTCAAGTTTTGATAGGGTAAAAGAGTACAATTTGCCAAGAGATCTGCGAGCGGAGCTGCGTCATTATCAAAAAGACGGTGTTAACTGGCTCGGGTTTCTAAAAGAGCTGCAAATGGGTGCGGTTTTAGCCGATGACATGGGCCTGGGAAAGACCCTACAAACGATTTGCGTACTTAGTGGCAAGAGTCTTGTCATCGTTCCGACCAGTGTTTTGCATAACTGGCAGCGTGAGATTGAAGCTTTTAGACCATCGTTAAAGGTACAGCTTTTTTATGGGCCGAACCGCGAGCTTGATCTTGACCAAAACGATATCGTTATCACTTCCTATGGTGTCCTGCGTATGGATCAGGATCGTTTGAGTCAAATTGAATGGGACGTTATTGTTCTTGACGAATCGCAAACCATAAAAAATTCTTCCTCTCAGGTCGCTCGCGCCGCATTTTCACTGAAAGCAGATTTTCGTGTCTGTCTCAGCGGTACTCCGGTAGAGAACCGTCTCGAAGAGTTTTGGAGTCAAATGCACTTTGCTAACCCTGGGCTCTTATCGGGAAGAAAAGATTTTGCAGAACGGTTTGTCAAGCCAATAACCGCTGGAGATGAAACAGCAGTTGTGAGTCTTCAGAAAAGAGTAAAGCCTTTCATCTTGAGAAGACTCAAAAAAGAAGTTGCTACAGAACTTCCTAATAAAACCGAGGTCGTGCTTGAAGTCGAATTATCTAACGAAGAACGAACAATCTACCAATCGATTCTTGCAGCGACTAAAAAACAAGTCATAGAGAAGTTGCAATCGGGAGGAGGTGTTATGGAGGCGCTCGAGGCACTGCTAAGACTTCGTCAAGCTTCTTGTCATGGGAGGCTCGTGCCAGGGCAGGTCATCGAGCGTTCGTCGAAAATCGACCTTCTTATGGAACAGCTTGAGAAATCTCTCGCCAATGAACATAAAGCGCTCGTCTTTTCGCAATGGACCTCGCTGCTCGACATTATCGAGGGTGAATTCTTTGAAAAAAAGCTGCCCTATTACCGCATAGATGGTCAAACGAAAAACCGACAGGATATTGTTGATAAGTTTCAAACGGATGGCCAACCTAATGTACTACTCATGTCGCTAAAAGCTGGTGGTGTGGGGCTTAACTTGACAGCAGCTGATCACATTTTTATCGTCGACCCCTGGTGGAATCCTGCTGCCGAAGATCAAGCAGCTGACCGCGCCTACCGCATTGGTCAGAAGAATAAAGTACTTGTTCATCGTCTCGTTTCAGTCGGGACGGTAGAAGAGAAAATCCTCGCCCTTCAGAGCAAAAAACGTCAATTAAGTCATGCGGCCCTTGGAGAGGCTCGCGCTGGTGCTTCCATAACTAGAGATGATCTTCTTGCCCTGCTCGTGTAGTCTTTGTCTAAAAGTAAATCAATACACCAAGGTCACTCGTGAGGTCAGTCGTTATCTTGTGAGTCGAGTTTAAAATCGACTTAACAAATTTTCATGTCAATTTGACTATGCTACTATTAAATCAAACTTTCTCTACTCATTATCGAAATAGGTTGATTTATGTCAGTGGCCCCCCGACACTTTATCTTGTCGTTTTTTGTTATTTCGTCATTATGTAGCTGTTCGTCACAAGACCGGAATCGTGACATTAAAAAAGCTACGAACCTTGTCGGAACCTACGCTACATCTGAAACGCGCAAGGCTTGGATACAAAAAGTTTCCGAAACTCTTCATAATGGACACGGCATTACAAGTGAAAAAGAGCTTGATGAATTGATGATGCTAGATGATCACGGGGTTGTCGATCAACTTATGGAGTCTGATAAGTTTATTGATAGCGTTGTTGAGTTTAATCTTTTTTATTTGGGCTTTAAAGCTGACAAACTTAAATATCCGGACGATAGCTTCCTGAGTGTTTTACAGTCTAAGCTTAGTTTTCCGGCGGCGATTACTGCTGCGAGAGAGCTAAAAAATAATGGTGACTATTTTAAACTCTACGATCTTAAACACCCGTTCTACGCTAAGCCAACTCTGAAGACTTTCTTTACCAGCGAAGGCGATGCTTATGTTGCTGATCATAGGGACGATGCAATTGCTAAAATTCGGCAGTTAACGGTTAACTTAAAAGACTATTTGGACAACGAGAAAGACAGCTCAGATGATGCTTTTTGTGGACTGGTTTCGGAGCTGATCTTTACTTTCGAATTTGACCGGCTTGGCTTTGATTTTTTTTTCGTCGATCACTTACGAAATTCAAAGGACTGGTTTAAGGGACTTAGCGAATATTGTTTCGGCAGACAGACTCGAAATAATCCAGGTCAAAAAAAGCCGAATCGTGCCAAAGAGTTTCTTGTCCATTTAGACTCCTTGATCGATCGTATTGACCTTCTGCCTGAATATTTGCCGACGCTTGATTATGAAAATTATGAGATCAAAGGATTTTCAGATATTCGAGTGTATGATCCCAAAGTGTTTGGTGAGAATACGACACTCGATGCTTTTGATGGTTTTGCTTTTTGGCTGAATCTGCAAAACTCTTCGACTAACTACAACCGAAGGCGCGGAGCATACTTCTTAAAGACCTATTTCTGTGATGATTTGACTCCGATCAATACCGAAGCTCCCGAGTCGCACGCTAACGATAAACACGGTTCTGATCCTGGCTGTCAATCTTGTCATTATAAGCTTGACCCGATTGCAGGGTTTTTTCGTAATATTGGGTCTTTTGGCTCGGACTATAGTGATGCAGAAAGGATCTTCTTTGATGACGGTGCTTCCATGGACAGAAAGGAATACATCAAAGAATGGCAAAATCCTGACAATGACGTTCGACCTTGGAACGTTGGTTACATGCGCTCAGTAAATGATGAATCACGCAATGACTATACCGACAACAAACAAGATCCACAGTTAAAAGATCTCTTTGAAATCATCAAACGGGCTCCCGAAGCCAAAAAATGTCTTGTTAGGCGTATGTTTGAATATTACGTCGGTGATCAAGTCACTGTCGACATGGGCTACCTCGATCACCTCACGCAGGTATTTAGCGAACTATCTGCGACAAACTCGTCTTTAGGCTTTCGGCAAACTCTTGCTGCGATTGTTATGAGTCATTCTTTTAAGCAAGAAAATCCGCAAGTTGGAGTGTGCTACGATTTTGCTCCAGGGCAAGAGATGAGCGACAATAGACTGCCTTGTCAGATCTCACATATCGTTGAGAAAAACTGCCTTTCCTGTCACCAGGGTGAAAGTGCAAGGGGTGGTCTTGACATGAGTCAGTGGCAGGTCATGGAAGGAGGGACCCAAGGATTTGTCCATATTGTCGATGGGCAGCAGATGACACCTTCTCAAACCTTGCATTCCATTGCTGAACGACTGTCTGAAACAAATGAAAACATAAGAATGCCCCTCAATCAATATATGGCAAGTGATGAGAGAGAGATGCTTTACCTATGGGCGTTAAAACATTCGGAGGCGAAGGAGAAGTGATGGACGGTTTTAAGAAACTAAATACTGTGATCTTGGCCTTACTTATGCTCATTGGTCTCAGTGCTTGTCAAGAAGCAGAAACACGTAAAAAGAGAGACAAAAGCCGCACTTTACAACTCAATACACCAGGAGTGGAAGAAAGTGAGGGAATGGCAAAATTTCGTGGTTACGAGCTGATGAACAAAATAATTAACGATCGCATTATTGATGAAGATCATAGCTTAGATATCGGCGACTACTTAAAGTCCAAAGAAGAAAGTGAAGAAGAAGAACAAGATCCATTTGCCGCTCTTGGGGGCGGTCTTACTGCTCTGCTAGGTCAGCATGAGGGCTCGGGAATTGAGAGAGGCTTTCGTAACGGTGAGCCAAACGCTGTAAATATGCAGCTTTGGTACATTGTCATGGCTGCACTGAGTCAAGACATTAACGAGCACTGTCAAAGTGAGGCCACAGATCATGCATTGAAGCTGAACGATGATTTCAAGGTACTGCTTGAGCCGCTTTGCCAATGGCCTGAGGAGAAAAGTGAGCAGGACGTCTTTTTGACGGATCTTTGGAAGGGACTTTTGTTTTTCGATGCGCCGGACGAAGAAATTGTCGCTTGGCTTGATTTTGTCAATTCACAAGAGTTTCAAGAATTTGATCAACATAAAAAGTTAGAATCTGCACTCATTGCAATGACTATGAATCCATACTTTCTTCTCAAGCACTAATAGGTAGAACTATGACTGAGTTTTCACGAAGAGATCTTCTTAAGTCATCTGTTGTCGCAGGTGGTTTTGCTTTTTGGCCGGGGTATTCTGCTCTTGCGCAATCATCGAATCGAGAAGAACATTTTTTCTTGCAGATTCTTTATCCAGGCGGGCTTGATTGGACTTATCTTTTCGACGCACGTCCTCTTGCTATGACCAAGGAAAAATTGATCCAAAATTACTTGGCGAAAGATCCTCATGTGTGGACAGGTGTCAACGGTCAAAAGACGTTGGCGACTGATCTCGTTAAACCGCTTGAGTCCCTCAAAGATTATTTTTCGGTGATCAATGGTGTGTTGATGGAGCCAAGCTTCGACGGCCACGATCAGAATATGGCTTATTGGTTAACCGGTAATCCCTTTGGCGGAGAATCGTATGTTCCCCATATAAATCAGAGTCGTAACACAAAACCAGTCGATTATGTCGAAACAGGGACAAATATTCTCTTTGTCCCTATCACCAACGCTAACGCTGGTATTCCTCTTGATAAGAAAGCCGTCGTTAATCTTGTTAAGGCGATTGAAAAAGTATCGGCGATTGACCCTTCAAACCCTCTGACAAAGCATCTTAGTCGACGCATGGAAAAGGCCTCACAGCTTCCGGCTGGTCTTTTTAGTCACGCCTCACAAGCAATGCGTCGTTCCTTTTCTGAGGTGCCGCAGATTACGCAGTCGCTTAAGAAAATTTCTTTTCAGGCATCAAGGGAAGTAAAAGAGTTAGAATCCATTGAGATGATCTCACAGTTGTTTCAGTCGGGTTTTGCGCAATGCGCGACTATTGCTTTTGATGCTTATGGAGATCAGGAGTTCTTCCTCGATAATCACGATGCGGATAGTGCCAAATCTCTTCCTGAGCGCGTCTCATTGATCGTTAAAGATCTAAAGATGGTTTTAGATTACTTGCGTCAGACACCTTATGACGAAGGGCGATCGATGTTAGACGTTACAACCATTGCCGTGACGAGTGAGTTTTCCCGTACCATGCGTCAGTTTAGTCGCGACATTGACGATACGGGAACAGATCATAATCCTTTGACCAACACGGTTTTGTTAGCAGGAAAGGGTATAAAAGGTGGCCATGTGGTCGGAGCTTCGGACTTTCAATCTGCTAAAGAACAGTTGTCGGGGGCTCACCTTTCTCTCGACAGCGATAAGATCAAGCTTATGGGTCGGCCGTTTGATTTTGATGGTTACCGAGTAAGAAAAGATCGACCAGAAGTCTATGTGGCGGAAGACTACCTTTCTGGTAACGTTATCATTAATACGCTCTATAAACTTTTCGAGGTCCCTTCCAAGCGCTACAGACAGATCGGACGCAATGGTCCTGTCGCGAGGACCATTGATCAAATTTTGAGTTAAGTGGTTTGCTGATGTACTTTCGTTGAATGATGAACGTGGCCTTGTTGGTCTCTAAAAGTGATCTTTTGAAGACCATAGAGACCGACGAAAGCAAGTATCCCTATGATAGACCAATGTACTTTCTCAAGACCGATATAGTCTGCAAATGCACCTGGTCTCAAAAGCATCAATGTAATGAGAGCTAATACGATGCTTTCGTACCACTTGTTGCGACGTGCAAAGAAATTTTGTGTGAGGTTTGCAAAGGCAAACATGGCGACAAGTGCTGTTACAAAAATCCAAATCGACTGCATCCAGCCATCAACACCAATCAGTAAAAGATCTGTGTTGAAGACAAACATAAATGGCAAGATCGCGGTTCTCATATCGTACAAGAAGCCTTGCAGGCCTGTCTTGATTGGATCTTCTTTTGAAATCGCCGCTGCAGCGTATGCAGCAAGCCCTACAGGTGGTGTATCATCAGCAAGAATACCAAAGTAGAAAACAAATAGATGGGCGGCTATTAGAGGGATGGCAATACCGAGGTCTTGTGAAAGAAGCACGATCGCTGGGGCAGTAAGAGATGCCATAACAATATAGTTTGCCGTCGTTGGTAGTCCCATTCCTAAGAGAAGACTTATGACTGCAGTGATAATAAGGAGCGCAAAGATGTTACCGTTAGACATAACATCGATCACGTCAGTGATCGCATTGCCCAGCCCTAAAGTCACGATGCCGACAATAATCCCGGCAGCGCCGACCGCGACACCGATTGACATCATATTGCGGCCGCCATTGACAAGGCTTTCCCAGATGTCAGCGAAGGCTTTTTTTAGACTCTGAAATAAGGGGCGTTTCTCAACATTTCCAGCAGCGATGTCTCTGACAATCATGACTGCCATCAACGTTAAAATAGCATAGAACGCCGAAAGTTGGGCGGAACGCCGTGCGATAATTAATTGGTAGAGGAGAAAAAGAAGCGGCACGAGAAAGTGCAAGCCACTTGTAAATGTTCGCCAGGCATGTGGGAGATCGTCTTTACTAAGACCTTTAAGTTTGAGTTTAGAGGCTTCGACGTGAGTGATATAAATGAGCGCTAAATAAGAAACAACAGCAGGAATAAAGGCCGCTTTGACGACTTCGAAGTAACTCATATTACAATATTCAGCAATGATAAATGCGGCTGCCCCCATAATTGGTGGCATTAGTTGGCCGTTGGTACTGGCTGCGACTTCAATAGCACCAGCTTTAATGCCACTAAAACCTGAGCGTTTCATAAGGGGAATGGTGAAGGTTCCGGTTGTGACTGTGTTTGCAATACTAGACCCAGAGATCATTCCTGTCAGGCCGCTGGCAAGGACTGAAGCTTTAGCGGGCCCACCTTTAAAGCGCCCGAGAAGGGCAAAAGCGAGTTCGATAAAGTACTGGCCTCCACCGGCCTTTTCGAGCATCGCTCCGAAGAGAACGAATAGGAAGACAGTTGAAGC
>CAZBDM010000086.1:8574-11775 GCA_964490675.1 uncultured Oligoflexales bacterium | reverse complement strand
TGCGCGCTCTTTTTCCGCATCATTACGAAAGACAAGCCTCCCCTGAAAGCCGCCGCCTACACAACGCAAAGCAGCAGCTCCGATAACCCCTTCAGGAGCGCCACCAACACCCATAAGTACATCAATACCAGTATTGGGCATACCAGCAGCAATAGCAGCCTGCACATCCCCATCACCGATCATCCAAATACGAGCGCCTGCTTTTCTTACTTCTCCGATGAGGTCTTCATGACGTGGACGATCAAGGATGACGACTGTTAAATCATCAACGCGACACTTTTTGGCTGCGGCAATACTGCGAAGATTTTCTGTTGGCGTTGCATCGATATCGATTGCGTGCGCTGCGTCTCGACCGACTGCAATTTTATCCATGTAGACATCAGGCGCATGCAGAAACCCGCCTTTTTCTGCAACCGCTATCACCGAAAGAGCGTTTGGTCCACCTTTTGCGCAAATCGTTGTTCCCTCAAGTGGATCAAGGGCGAGATCAAGGTGTGGATTACCACCAATTCCGACCTCTTCACCGATATAAAGCATCGGTGCCTCATCTCTTTCACCTTCTCCAATACGAACTGTTCCACTGAACTCAATAGAATTAAGGGCACCTCGCATCCCTTCCACTGCTTCATGGTCCGCGGCCTTTTCGTCACCACGACCCATGAGTCGTGCACATCCTAAAGCTGCTGCTTCGGTCACCCTGACAAATTCAAGTGCTAAGTTTCGATCCATGTCTGTCTCCAAAAAATCCTTTGTATATCCCTCGTGTTTTGCAAGGAGTATACATTTTTTGAAGAATACTTAAAAGCGAGGTTTACCAAAGGTCTTCTTCGATATACCCTCCCGATTCTTGATCGAGCTCTTCGGTATCACCTTTTGATGTACCCTTGTTTTTTGGATCCTTTTTGACTTTATTGAGGGTTTTCGGAAGGTTGGATTTTTTTTCTTGTTTGGCATCTGCCATAGCCTTTTCGTTACCGTCAGCCGCAGTAATGACATCCTCTTTTTCTTGAGTAACTGACTTTGCTGAGCCTGAGGATCCATTCGCCGCGTCACCTTCGTCATCTTCATCTTTGATACTGACCGGCTTAAAAGTCCGCAAAGGCTGCCAGGTTCCGCTGCTGTAGTCAGATGGAGTATAGACAACAGAGCGCACACTCGAGCCCAGGGCAAACTCGTTTCTAAAAGACTCACCTGTCGTCCCAATATCGGTTGTTGCATAAAGCTCGTAATCTGAAGATCCACCACTTCTGATAATTAGACCTCTGGGTAAATCGATCATTAGAGGAGAAGTCGATTTATCAAATGAGATCGGCCATTCTTTACGAGAAATGACTTTCAAATCCAAAGTGTCGATGTAGTTTTTGTATTCCCTCTTCTCAATAATCGCTTTGGCAAAGTCGGTCCAGAGTGGAAGTGCACCAGAACCACCATAAACTTTAAAGCGCCCTCGACGCATCGTTTTATTATTGTCGTAACCAACATAAGACGCGATGACATAGCTGTTGTCAGGATCTAAAATATTGGTTTTTTCTTTAGGGAAAGGGAAAAAGCCGGCGAAATAGCTCGTAGTGAAATCATTAGTCGTTCCCGTTTTGCCAAAAGCGGGTACCCTTACTTTTAAAGACTTGCTACCCTTTTGCTTTTCGTCTTCTCCTATGGTTACATAAAGTTCACCACGCGCGCGACGCCCGGTTCCGTGGGTTACGATGCGACGTAAAATCTCTCGCATCTGTAAAGCATGTTCTTTGGCAATAACTTGGGTTTCCTCAACATCAGGCTCATAAAGGACATTTCCAAAGCGGTCCTCGATACGCCTAATAAATGTCAGCTGGTTTTCCGGACCCTTCTTAAAGAAACGATAAGACTTACCAGAAATAAATGTCTGATAGAGCTTTGCAACTTCGCCTGCAGTGACATCGTTGGTCCCTAATGGATAGGAAAGTACTGGTTCGAGCTTATTGTAAACGCCAAGTTTTTTGCCAAGCACCGTTAAATAATAAAGCCCTAAACCAACTCTAAAATCGTAATGATGGTAGTAACGTGGTAATTCGTAGGGATCAGTTGTTGCTGTCACACTTTCGAAGCGCTGTTCAATTTGGGTTTCGATATCATTGAAGATTTTTAAGGGCATCTTGCCTGACATTTTTACGTCTTGCAGGTTGATGTTAGCAGCTCCAGTACCCCCAAAAAAATCGCTTTTACCCCATATCGCTTGAGCATCAAGCACATTTAATGCTCGTCCCGGCTTGGGCATCAAAACATTGAGTTCGGCAGCTTGAAAGGATTGAGGGACTTCTTCGCCTTCTGGAGAAAAAAGATAACCTAATCCTGGCTTTGTCCCGGCGGATGGTAAGACACGAAAGCGCTTAACGATATTTTTTATAACAGGATCTTCAAAAGCCGCTTCTACACCAACTTCGTCAACCCGTCCCAATATCGTTGCCCAATCGGCCTTTAATTGTTCCGCTTGCGCACGGTATCGTCGGATATTGTTTTTCACTAGATCGATTCGTAAAGCAATCTCTTTAAGTGAATATTTGTCTCTTTCGAAGCTCAGTAGATTTAAAATTTCAGCTTCATATCCATCACCCCAATAGAGTTTTCTCAGGAGGTCAAGAAGGCCTTGATTGCCTGAAAAGACAAGATCAGGTGAAATATCTTCGACTGCATGACGCAGCTGTTGCGCTTTGATCCCTTTATTATCCAAGGAAACACCGATGGTCCTGCCGACTCTATAGTGATAATCCCTTGGAGGCTCACCTTGTTTTGGCATGAGGTCAAGTGAAGCCAACAATCCTTTAAATTGCTCAAAATCAAGCTTTTCAAGGAGTCTCGCAGCAAGGTCGACCGAGGCAAGGTTTTCAGACATGATGCCCGACCAAAGCATCGATGTTTCTTTGTATGGGCTAATGTGATCTGGCCGCGGATAATAGAACCGACTCTGGTAAACGAACACTTGACGATCGTTGAGGGTACGATCCAGGATCGACCAACCGAGTTGCATAGCGGCGAAGAAGACAACACTTTTAAAGACTGAACCCGGTGGCCTCTTGGCGTGCATGGCGCGGTTGAAGCCAATTGTATCAAAGCCAGAAATAACTGCTCTTACTTCACCTTTATCAAGAGCGATCAGACCGCCACTAATTTTTGGTCGTTTTTGAAACTCTAAAATAGCTTCGTTAGTATCAGGATCGTAGGCCT
>CAZBDM010000086.1:0-8564 GCA_964490675.1 uncultured Oligoflexales bacterium | reverse complement strand
CTTCAACGTAGAGAACATCACCGACCTTGAGCTTTTTCCTCAATTCCCTGAGTTGATGCTTGAGCCCACGCCCAACAGGTAAATCAAGTAACTTTGCATATCTGATCACCGACTCCTTCGGTATTGTTCCCATAGGCAACCCAAAGGACATGCGGATACTTAAATTTTGGCCGTTTTTATTACCACGGATTTCTTCGACCTTACCGTAGTAATATTCGTTTACTTTCAACCTCCGTAACGGTTTGTATCTCTCTTTTGGCTCAGCTTTGTGGCCCTGCAAGATCGTCTCAAGACGCGAGAGGTTTCTTCGCATCACAAGTTGTGCTTCTTTCTGCAAATCTGCATCAAGAGTCGTAAAGACTCTCAGCCCAGCGATATTGAGGTCTTCAGGTCGATCAAGATTGAGTGCTTCGAGGACTTCTTTCTTCTTCAGCTGGCTTCTCACAAGAGAGACAAGAGAGACTTCAGAAGTACGGAATTCACCTCTTTTAAACGGTATATTTTGTTTTTGAGCCTCAATGTATTCCTCTTCGGAAATCCACCCCTGATCGTACATTTGTTCAATCACGTAGTTCTTTCGAATGTTAGCGTTTTTGACGGCACGATCACGCAATTTTTTGGTGTATTTTATGAATGGATTATATTTACTAGGACCTTTCACTGAACCAGCAATGAAAGCCGCTTCCACGAGATCTAAATCTCTCACGTCTTTGTTGAAGTAATACTTGGCAGCAATACCAATTCCGTTACCGTTTCCAACGACATGGAACTGATTGAGATAAAACTCAAGGATTTGTTTCTTATTGTACATTCGCTCAAGTTGCAGAGCCTTGACCATTTCACGGAATTTCCGCGAAAAAGAAGCTTCCCAATCATCCATGATATTCTTGACGGTCTGCTGAGTGATCGTCGAACCACCTCTTCGGAAACGTCCACCAGCCAAAACACCCTCGACAAAAGCCGAAGCAGTGGCAATGAGATCGACCCCTACGTGGGAATAATAATTTTTGTCTTCAGCAGCGATCAAAGCGTTTTTAACGTGAGCGGGTACTTCATCAATCGGAACATAGCGCCTATGCTGAGATTCGAAGATGCTGCCTATACGAGTGGTTTCGTCGAGATAGTAAATTGTCGTTTCTTCTTTGATTTTCGCTAAAATTGTTGTTTTTTCAAGTGAGGTGGTATCACCGTAGGAGACTTGATAAACAACAACAGAAAGAACCCCCAAACCCGCAGAGAAACCCGCGACACCGAGCAAGATTCCTAACCAGACAACATATTTTAAATAATGACGAATGCTATCCATTTACAGGATAACTCCTATTTTTTTTGTTAATTCAGCAACTATCTACAATACGCTTTTTTCAGGTAAAATGAATACATATTTGCATTCTATCGTTTCTCATCGATTTGGTCTATTTGCATGTTTTCACTGTTCAAATTATGGCTTCGTGGTCTTTTGTTATTCACGGCTATCAGTGCCTCTACGGTTGAGGTGGCAGAGGCAAAATTTTATCAGTCTTTTGCCCATATTGCCGAAAAGACTATTCCCGGAGTCGTAAACATCAGAACCAAGACCTACGTTCGTAGGGAAGCGGGTCTTGATCTTTACGACTTCTTTCTGCAAGGCCGTGTCCCAAACTCAGGAACGACGAACTCTTTGGGGTCTGGGCTTATCCTTGATAAAGAAGGCCACATCGTCACCAACCATCACGTCATCAAAGACGCTACCACCATAGAAGTCCTCTTTGCCAAAAGCAAACGTAAAGTCAGCGCTCGTGTCGTCGGAGCCGACCCTAAAACAGACATAGCGCTTCTCAAAGTCAGCACCAACCGCGACCTCAGACCTCTTTCCCTGGGGGATAGCGACCGATTACGTATCGGTGACATCGTCCTTGCTATTGGCAATCCCTTTGGTTTCTCACACACCGTCACAAGCGGTATTATATCAGCCAAAGGAAGGGTCATTGGCACGGGTCCTTACGATAACTTTTTACAGACCGACGCGGCGATTCATCCGGGCAACTCCGGCGGACCCCTTCTCGACGTGAGAGGGCGGGTTATTGGTATCAACACAGCAATCAGTGCCGAAGGGCCTGGCATTGGCTTTGCGATACCAATGAATCTTGTAAAAAGAGTGATTAGAGACCTCAAGACTCATGGCAAAGTTATTAGACCATGGCTAGGAATTGTGGGAAAAAATATTCTTTCCCGTGACGATATCGAAAAAGTAGTTGACCCCAGCGGCGTCTTTGGGGTCATTGTCACAAATCTCATCATTGATGGCCCAGCCTATAAGTCTGGGATGAAGATCGGTGACCTTATCATGGCGCTGGGCAATAAAAAAGTTTATGACCTCAATATGCTGCAAAGACTTCTCAGTCAGAGAAGACCTCAAGAACGCGTATCTCTCAAAATTTATCGACGCGGCAAAGGCTTTATTAACACCTTAGTAAGCCTTGAAGAAATCCCAAAAAATCAGGATCTCCCTCAAGAAAAAGACCTTTTTTAACGAGCAAAAATTTGATTGCGTTAGCCTCGCGTAAATGACTAACAAGAGAACATCATCACCCGCTTAATGACACGGATAGATCTGGTTTATTCTAAGTTGCAACTTACTTAACGATGATCAGCGTTGCGTGAGTCTCCCGGGTTCTCTGCGTTGGGTTACCGTTTCTGTCAATAATGGGAACGTGCCTAATCTCACTCTGACCAATCATGTGGAAAAGCTCGATAGCACGATTTGGCTCCAACCTGACACAACCTTGAGAATCTCGCGAACCAAGACGATCAATTTTTCTCCAGTGATCTATGGCATGCAAGGCAATATGACCGTTAAAAAAGACTGCCCAATGCATGTGAGCGTCGTTATATCTATTTGATTGGTGTTTTGACGAGAAACTCTGCACGTTGAAATAACCTGCCGGAGTTGATTTCCCCCGTCTTGCAGAAGAAGCTAACCAATAATATCTTGGTGCATCTTCGGAGTGACTTCTATCGTAAACTCTAACGGTTTGACCTCTTACAAACCGATCAACTCCATCGTCAGGCTTGCCCCTACCGTTTCTGTTGACGACAACGATGATATCGTAATCATCGTAGCGACGATCTCTAAGAGGATTGAAGAGCCATTCCGTTTCAAAAAAGGGGGGATCCAACAAACACGGCCCCAAATCGTACTCCGAACTAACCCGCAGCACTCCACCAATTTGATAAGAAAAGTCAGCGTTCGGATCGTCGGAGTAGCGATGCGTTCCCCAAGTGCGGCGGCTGCTTTGCGCTCGATAAAGAGGCTTAGCGTTTGATTGATTTGGATCGCATGGTGGCAGGGCTTCAAACTTTGCACGCATATCTTCTTTCGCTTGAGCATTAAAGCCGGGCACAAACGCCTCTAAGGGCATGAAAAGACCTGTAATGATTGCAAGCGCTAAGCCAAGACGATCTACTGATTCCATAAGAACCTCCCTAAATGCACGCTCGTTGACGGCTACAAATTTTCTGCAGGAATCGTTATAAAAGTGACTTTCAAATAGCAAGACCAACCTTCGTACACTTCACCCTAAGTGTTCGAAATGATCGTTTGAAAAAATTAAACGAGAGATTTGACAAATCTGGGACAGCTGAAACATCAACTCAGCAGACAAAGTAAGATTTTGTAATTATTGCTTTTTAATTCACAACTTTCTTGAAAAAATAGTAAAACCATAAACTTATAGCACGTTCTTACGAATTGGTTATCTCGATCAAAATTCAACTTTTAACCGCACAGTTAATAGTGAGGAATTCTTTGATCAACTAAGATCAAAACCATCTTGACTTAGAAAGCCTATCGCTGAGACCTAGACTCTCTGAAAGTTATTGGAGAAGACGATAACGCACCCATAATTATCAAAGAATGCCCTCCAAAAGCTCAAGGAGACTCACTAATTTCTTCCAGACTCATGCGACCGAAATAAGGACTTGCTAGGTTACCAAAGTACAGAAACTCGCCAAACTGCTCGACACTGGTAATCGGTGAAAATGAATGATGTGAAGGGTCTTGAAGGTTATAAATGATCTCACCATCACCATTGATTCCCAGTACGAAACTATAAGGTATCGCTTTTGGCCATACACTCTCAGGTAATGCCACCATTATTGTTCTTAAAAACGGAAAAGGGAGCAGCCCATCGAGAAGAGGGGTACGCGGTGAAGCTAAAGCCAACCAAAAAATCCCATCACTACCCTTAGAAATACCATCAGGAAACCCTGGAAGATTATCGATAATGACTTGCTTCTGGCCTTTTTTTTCACCGCTAAGCCATATTTTTTGGATACGATACTTTGCTGTCTCAGCAACGAGTAGATAATTGTCATCTTCACTAACAGCGACACCATTGGCAAAGAAAAGGCCGTCACTGACAAGTGATAAACGATCCGTCTTCCTATCGTAGCTAAACACCCGCCCACTGCTGCTATGCTCGAGTAACTCTACCTTATACTTAGCGATGCCGTAATTTGCAGAAGAAACCGTGAAGAAAACGCGTCCACTTTTAGACAATGCAACATCATTAGTAAAAAGAAACTCTTTACCCTCGAAACCACTGGCCAAACTTTTTATCTTCCCTTCTTGGTCAACTAAAAGTAAACCCTTTGCTGCATCTGCAACGATGAGATTTCCTTGTCCATCGACCTCGAGTCCTAGTGGCCTTCCTGCGGTACGGCAGAAGACTTCTTGGTAACGCCCTTCAAAGTCACTTCGGACGATGCGACCATCGTTTAGTCCGACAAAGATATTGTGCTCGCTATCGACAGCAATATCCTCTGGCCCCAGGCCTTGAATCTTTATGCGCTCGATACCAGACAAAATTTGATTCACGTCAAATTGATCTTTAAGTGACGGTGCTTTTTCTGGGTGCCAAGACTGAGGAGTAAAGTGACGCGGTATACGGAGACTTATCAGCAGAACGATGATAAGGACGCTTCCAATAAAGATTCCGACGAGGCGTTTCATAATAAATCGCTTGTTGAACTTTCACCGTCAAAGTGGCCGATTTTTACGCAAGTTGGTCGAATTTCGGCCACAACCTCATTTAAGAACCTTCAATCTACCTTATTAGCCAGAAAAAGAGAATCGACTTAACCTTTTAATTTTTATGAAGCTTTCTCGCAGACAACAAACTTTTTTCGACTGCCATAAGGATTGCTATAGGGAGCATGAAAGGCTTTTCAAAGACAAGGACTGTCAAATTTTTGCTAAGCGTATTTATAAATCGGGTCAGCACCAAATTCAAGGAACGGTTAGCTCATTGACAAGCGCAAGATACATCACTCTCATCGTCGACGGTCATAGCTTTGAGGAATTGACGCTTATTGAAGAGTCGATCCTAAAGTCGTTTTCATCAGATTCAATCGAGCACTATGAAGCCTATCAGCGTCAACCCCGTAGAATCAATTTAAGGCCATCAACAGCGATGCTGTCCTCTTCTTCGACAAAAAAACTTTAAAGATCACCGAGCTTTATTTATTTTTCTTACTACCGCGTATCACACTTCTTTGGTTCTGCGGCAAAATCTTTTTACGCAATCTTATATTACTCGGCGTTACTTCAATCCACTCGTCATCCTCGACCCATTCAATACAACGTTCCAGGTTCATGTCTCGAATTCCCTGCAAGATCGTCAGCCCGTCTGATGTAACGCTCCGCACGTTAGTTAGTTTCTTTTCTTTACAGACGTTGACATTGATGTCATTTTCACGGGCGCATTCACCGATAATCATACCTTCATAAACATCGGTGCCTGGTTTGATAAACATCACCCCACGGTCTTCCAAAGCTTTGAGAGCGTATTCCGTCGTTTTACCATTCCTATCAGCGATCAGACTACCGTTGGCGCGATGCAACATGTCGCCTTTATAAGGTTCGTAAGCTTTAAATTTCGAGTTATAAAGCCCCTCACCTCGGGTCGTTGTAAGATACTTAGATCTCATCCCAAGAAGCCCTCTAGTGGGTATTTCGAAGGTCAAGCGAACACGGTTATTGGGAAGATTCTCGTAACTACTTAAGATTCCTTTACGGTTCTGAAAGAGATCGGTCACTTCGCCAGAAAAGTCTTGCGGGCAATCCATAACGGCGAGCTCGATAGGTTCGAGAAGATTGCCCTCTTCGTCTTTAACAAGCGCAACGAGGGGACGACCGACCATAAACTCAATACCTTCCCGACGCATCTCTTCGATAAGAATACCAAACTGGAGCTCGCCGCGACCGCAAAGGTAGAACTGATCTGAAAACTCAGTCTCTTCAAACTGCAGAGCAACATTCGCTCGGCACTCTCGCAACAATCTCTCGCGCAGCTTCCTCGACTGAAGTGCCTCACCATCTTTACCCGACATTGGACTGGTGTTAATGGTGAAGATCATTTTAAGAGTCGGCGTGTCGATTTTCATACGAGGAAAAGGTTCGACATCTTTATCGCCAGCGATCGTATCACCGATATAGACATCATTACATCCAGCCAAGATGCCGATATCTCCGGCAGCAAGTTCTTCGACTTCTTCTTGTTTCAGACCGTTATAGGTGTAGAGCTTCGTAACTTTAAACTTTTGGTTGATCGGCTCGTCTTTGTCGTTAAGACCGTGTCGATAAGCTTCTTGACCTTTGACAATCTTACCTTTCATCACCCTTCCAACCGAGAGCTGACCGACATAATCGGACCAAGCTAAGTTTGATAAAAGCATCATGAACGGATCTTCGCTATCAACTTCGGGAGCATCGAGCTCTAAAATAAGGTTGTACAGAGGATTAAGGTCAGCCTTTTTTTCACCCGCAAGTATTGCCGGGATATCTTCGTAATTTTGCGTACACCACCCATCTCTCGCACAAGCATAGACTATCGGAAACTCACACTGTTCCTCAGTTGCTCCTAGCTCGACAAAGAGATCGAAGGTCTCGTTAACAACTTCTTGGATGCGATCGGTTTCCTGCACTTCGGAACGGTCGACCTTGTTGATGACGAGTACGACCTTGTGACCTCTCTCGAGAGATTTTGACAAGACAAAGCGCGTCTGAGGCAACGGGCCTTCCGCCGCGTCGACAAGAAGAATGGAGCCATCGACCATACCCAAGATGCGCTCAACTTCACCACCGAAGTCGGCGTGACCAGGGGTGTCGACGACATTGACTTTGACGTCGCCAAGCTTGATCGCAGTGTTTTTAGCAAGGATCGTAATACCCCGCTCTCTTTCTAGGTCTTGCGAGTCCATGACGCGGTCAGCGACCTGCCTGTGTTCAGCAAACTGCCCCGATTGCTTAAGCAGGTGATCGACGAGCGTCGTCTTGCCATGGTCTACGTGGGCGATAATACAAATGTTTCTGATGTCGTTTCTAATCATCGAGCAGAAAAGCCTCTTTTTTCAATGGGATAGAATGAATTCCTCGGGTAAGATAACGGCGATTTAATTGTGGTCATTAAATTCCTCGGATAAACGTCTATTCAGGGATAGCAGGAAACGATCTATGATGGCAACAGACTTCCTTATCGTAGGAGCCGGAATTGTTGGTTTAACGGTGGCTCAGAGACTCTCAGAAACATTCCCTGAAGCAAGGATCACCGTTTTAGACAAAGAAAACAGCTTGGCAAAACACTCCAGTGGACGCAACAGCGGCGTGATTCATGCGGGCATTTATTATCCGCCCGGCAGCAAAAAAGCACTTTTATCGGTAGAGGGCGCACGTTTGATGCGCGAATATTGCCTCGAGCATGACCTCCCTTACAGCGCATGTGCAAAAGTTATCGTTCCAACGTCAAATAAGCAGCTGACAGCCCTCGAGGATCTTTACAAAAACGCTCTCGCCAATAATGTAAAGGTTGAGTTAATCGACTCGCAAGCGGCCAGAGAAATTGAACCGGAGGTTTCCCCTCAAATCGACAAAGTGCTGTACTCGCCGGATACTGCTGTCATGGACCCTAAGGCGGTTTTGCGACATATCGCTAAACACCTCGACAAAGACAGGGTTAAGCTTCAACTATCTAGTGAAGTCATCGCTATCGATCCCGCAGCTCGCACGGTCAAGACTGGTCAAGCAGAATATTCTTACGGACATTTGATCAATTGCGCGGGAGCCTACGCAGATAAGGTCGCCCATCAATATGGAATCGCAAAAGAATGCTGTATCATTCCTTTTAGAGGCCAGTATTACAAACTTCGAAACGACAGCAAGCTTACGATTAACGGTAATATATATCCCCTGCCTGATCTTAGAGTCCCTTTTTTAGGGGTTCATTTCACAAGGGGAATGTCGGGAGAGGTTTACGTCGGTCCGACAGCTATGCCTGCTCTCGGCAAGGAAAACTATCAGACCTTCACAGCCATTGACTGGCAAGAGCTGCCAGCCTCCCTGAGCATACTAGCAGGGCAGTATGTCAGAAATAAGCAGGGTTTTCGTCAACTTGTCCACAACGAATTGCGACGATTGTCGAAGAGTTTCTTTTTTCAAGAAGCGAAAAAACTTGTACCACGTCTACAGCAAGAAGACCTGCAGAGCTGCTCAAAAGTCGGAATCAGAGCGCAACTTTTCGACGCAC
>CAZBDM010000085.1:8187-11873 GCA_964490675.1 uncultured Oligoflexales bacterium | reverse complement strand
GGCGCGTCCTCGCGGGTCAAGAGCCCCTACGCCCTGCAGGCGGGCGATCAGCTCGCCAATGTAGGAAAGAAGCTTTCAATAATTTTTTCCTCGCGGTTATATAGGTTTGAGCGGATTCCATTCAAGAAACTTAAGTAATTCTCGCAGCATCTCGTAAGCGTTTGATTGTATTGAGATAAAGACTTGCTAGGAAGGCGGTTTTTAGATGAAAGTCGCTGGTTTTTTGAACACAAATGAGTTGCTAATTTGGCGATTAGAGGCAAGTTTTTTTGAGGTCTTCTTTTATGATTTCAGCGCCGTGGTCTTTTTATTGAAATTTCACCACAATGCGCTCGAGAAGCAGCGAGTCTATCCACTCTTTTTCTTTGGTGCTCAGTTCAGCAAAAGTCTTTTTCTTTTCGATGAGTCGTTTGAGGACGTCATGCTCTTGTTGATCGAGCAAAACGATTTCCTCATTGGGTTTTGTTATTTTATAGAGCCAGTGGCCTTTGTCAGACGTGCTATGGGTAGCTAATTGACAACCAGGCGCGAGCTTAATGTTTTGCAGCTGTGCTAACTTGGCAACTCTTGAAGTAATCTCTGAATGACTGTTTTTCAGAAGTTCGAGAGCCTCTTCATAATTGATGTATCTCCCGGCATTTTCTCCTTCATAATCCGGCTCTTCACTAAATTCGCTCAAGTTTGGCCGTTCGAATTTTGAATTTGCAATCAATTGCGTCCAGTCATCATGTTTTTCTAGCCAGTCTGCTGTTGCAACCAGATGATTGACGATTTTTGCTTCGGTTTCAGTAACAAGTTTCGTTTCATCATCAAGCCTGAGTGAATTGAATTCGCTATCAAATCCCCAAATATAGCGGATCGCTGCCAATGTGAACCCACGTGTGGCGGGATCTAAAGTATAGTTTGGATCGAAAGTAGCGATGTCTTCCATGCGTTGTAGGTAGTCATCGAAATCGAATCCAATAGCTTCTAGGCAGAGTCCACTAAGATGCGTCTCTCCTTAGCGAAGTAAGTAGCGTACATCCATCCAAAGGTTTGAACCCTCGGAGCCATAGTTTGATTGGCAAAAATAGGTCGAGCAATTAGCGTTGCGATACGAATGAATACCGCAAAAAGTTTGATCTTCTTTTGATCTCAAAAATGGACAGGCCATTTCATAATCGCGCCCAAAATTACCTTCTTTGTTCATCGTCATCGCACGGAAAAACAATTGCGGTGTATGTTGCATCCCTTCTGGAAGAACAAATCCTAACCGTACGACCCGTTTGATATTTGTCTCTGTGCTTGGGTCTTTTAAGGCGCGTCCGAGCAAAAAATTCGGTACGTGCGGTATAACTGTGCAACACTTAAGATCAGCTTTATACTTTCCTCTCGCGACCTCATAGCAAGAGTGGCAATTTGATCTATGTTCGTGGGGGAAGTCTAACTCCAAAATTTCTTGCGGTAGCATGCGTTGGGTTATTTTTGGGAGGTGATGTCGTAGTTTCATCGTTTTTTAGGACCTGTCATGCTATCAAAAAAAGACCATTCGATTTCTACCACATTTGCCTCAAAACTCCAATGAACCAAAAAACTAGCCTAAGATTAACCAACTTTTATCCTCATATTAAAAGGTGTGCGTGAAGACTTCCCGTCGCCATAAACAGAATTAAAAAAGCGATGTACCTCAAATCACTTCTTCTTAGTTACGATGATTTCAAAATAATTATATCAGCCCGTTGACTTGGTCGACGTGGCTTCAAACAGAGTTTTTATTGCTTCAAGAAAGGGACGGGATGTTTGGATAAATAACCGCATGGCTCCTCCTAGATTTGTTGTCCGCAAATTTCCGTATGCTGCAAATGATGGTATTGAAACGATAACCAAATGCAAATATTTACCATTTAGGCAACGGTTGTATAGTTGTCTAACCAATCGAAAAGATCTGCAGAACTTTCGATGATTGCTTAGTTGGCGAATTGATTTTGATGAGAAATGGTCACTTCATCTTAATGTTGGCTTACATCGTCTTTTGGAGACATAAAGACCCCGAGTCATTGTTGGCTCGGGGTCTGAATGGGATGCTATTTGAAAGGACTAAAACCGATTATTTTGTCCTTGTTTGCGGTTATTCGTTATCTTTGATCATGTGACCAAGATAGTTCTCGATACCCATATCTTTGATTTGACCGAGCTGGGATTCTATCCAGTCGATGTGTTCTTCTGTTTCTTCGAGGATTTCTTCAATCATGTTGCGCGAGACATGATCTGCATTGTCCATAAAGACTTTAATCGAGTCGACCATTAGTTTTCTGGCATTGGTTTCAAGACCAAGGTCAGCTTCGAGACACTCTTTGACATTCTCACCAATTGAGAGCGGATGAAGAGCTTGAAGGTTGGGTAGACCTTCAAGAAGCAGAACGCGGTCGATGATTTTCTGTGCGTGCTTCATTTCGCCAATGGACTCTTCGTAAATCTTTTTTCCCAGGTATTTATAACCCCAATTGTCTAAAATTCTAGCATGAAGAAAATACTGATTAATTGCTGTCAATTCGTTGGTTAGTAGCTCGTTGAGTCTATCTATAACAACCTGATTTCCTTTCAATTTCTCACCTCCCAAGGCTTTGGATTAAGTATTTGAGGTGGGAAGGTACTCTAAATATATGGCAGTGACTAGAATTAGTTAAAGAAAAATGTTGAAATTGAGAATGATTATCAATATTAACTTTTATAGGACTCTTTCCGATAGGATCTTTAGAATCTAAGGAGACGGTTATGTTCGTTTGTATCTGTAAAACAGTCACAGAGAAAGAAATCGAGAAGACGATTGCTGAAGGAGCGAGGAATATTAGCGAAATTCAGAAAAAATGTTCTGCGGGTAGTCACTGCGGCAAATGCATAAAGAAAATCAAAGCTAAGCTAGCCTCAGAGCGTTAAAATCTTTGCACCTACCTAAAATCTAATGTGCCTAGTCGCTATCTTAGATCCTGTTGACAAGATAAAGGTGAAGACGTTGGACACGATCTTGAAAACCCAAGAAGACTTGATTTGAAAGCCATTATTAAATCACGGGGGTCTTAAGCTCTCCCTAAAGCTGATTGTTCACGTCACAAGAGACTCGTCTTTACAAACTGAGGCACTTCCCTATTTAAGGGGGTGAAAAAGGGGGGGATGGGGACTCCTTGTTGTTTTTTCTCTTGGGGAGGTAGAATATCTTGGCTCGGCCAAATGCCAGTTTTAAGGGAGGTGATGTACTCTTCAGGAAGTCGTCCTGCCATCGCCTTTAAGGTCTCTGATAAATCGTATCTAAAGTGGTGCGAGGAGAAATATACTTGCCGATCTCTTTTTTCGAGGGTGGCATACCAGCCAAGTTGGGTGCCGTCGTTGGGGGGAAGACCAATGACACCAGGGTTAAGCCAGAAGCCACTTGCTTCGATCTTCTCGGCAAAGGGAATTCCACAATGGCCCGCGATGATCCCGTCAACCTTTGCTTTTTGTAATTGGTCTGCTTTCCGTTTTTTCTTAGTGGAATGGAAAACGAACTCGTTAGTTTGCTCAAAGCTACCGTGGACCACTTGAAAGGTCAGTTCTCCGACTTGAAACTTTAGCTGCCCAGGAAGTTTCTTCATCCATTCGATGTGTTCTTTTTTGATGTGGTTTTTTAAATACCCGTACCACCTAACAGAAAGGGTGTCGCAAACAGAGCC
>CAZBDM010000085.1:7100-8177 GCA_964490675.1 uncultured Oligoflexales bacterium | reverse complement strand
ATTGCATCCACAATCGTCGTTCCCCTCAATAAGGCTTTCTTCAACATTGCCTTTGATACAAATGATTTCGTGTTCCCGGAGAGTTTCGACCGTTTCATTGGGTTGGCCACAGTAGGCCACCAGATCTCCAGTGCAAATCAACTGCTCGGCTACGAATCCTCTTTCTTTGGCTAAACGTAATACCTCTTGGGTGGCTTGCAGGTTACTGTATGGACCTCCAAACACAAGACACTTTTCTAATTTTCCGAGGTCCTTTACGATCATGCCTTCTCTTGTTCTTTCGCTGGCATAAGGTAAGCAAGGAGAAGGTAGCCTGCAAAGCTTACGATAGTGCCGACAATGTTTATCCAGAGGAGGGCTCCGTATTTTCCTTCACCGACAGCGAAAGGAACCCATTTTAGCGCTAGGAAGATCCCACAGATCAAACCAACAATCACAGAAAAATAAAAACTAGCAGGTCCAGCTTTTTTCATTTGCGAGAACAAAAACACAGGAGCAAGACCAATCACCATGGTTCCGGAAACAGTGGTGGCGCTGAGGATTGTGGGATTTGCATGCACCATCACTCCCCCCAAAACTGCAAGGGCAATCATTGACATGCGGCCGGTTTTGATGGGGTTTAACTTGTCTTTGAGTAAGTCGAGGGAGATTAATTTACCCACCGAGGAGAAGGTCGAATCTAACGTAGAGGCAGCACTAGTAAGCATGATGCCGTTCATCATAAACATTGCCACGGTCCCAAGAGCAACTGCAGAATCTATGGTGGCATTGCCGCCAATACCCTCTGCTCTGTTAAACAGCCCGACAAAACCGAAGAGGTAAATAAAGAGAACACCAAAAACCCCAGCCAGAATAAAGGATTTGAGCATCTTTTTTTCTTCTGTCAAAAACCCGCGGTCGGTCATGACCGGGTCGTGGAAGGGGTAACTCCATATTTGGATCAAAGCCACAAGAATCAAATCGACGCAGCCTTTTAGTGACCATTCACCGCTGCTGACCATGGCTCCCAAAGAGGCCCTAGGGAAGATAAAGCCAAGGATGACCACAAGTAAAATACCGGCCAAAGCCATTTGGATC
>CAZBDM010000085.1:0-7090 GCA_964490675.1 uncultured Oligoflexales bacterium | reverse complement strand
ACATCAGTCATGATGCTGCTTCTGAATCCTGACTTTAAAGAGTAAATAAGAATTAAACCGGTGGCCAACCAAGTAGCAGTGTAAAAAGCTCCAGATCCTTGGTCACCAAAAAACAGCCCAACCACAATGGTGTTACTCCAAATCTCGTTCCATAAACGAAAGACAAGAATAAGAGAAAACAAGATAACCGCCCCTTTGCCAAAGCGCCTGTCGATAAACTCGTGGATGCTTTTGAAGCCTTGCCGACGCAGGCGGAGAATAGCAAAGCCAGCAACAATGAAAGAAAGCCAATAGACAGAATAAGCGACGGCCCCGGGAGTTCCGAATGCTTTAGCCAATCCAGCGGCGTTTTGAATCGACTTAGCGAAGATCCAACTTATCAGAAGGCTTGCAGTCAGAAAGGCAAGGCCGATTTCTTTGCCGCTTTCAGTCTGACCTTTGAAGAATTCGTTGACGGAATTTTTCTTGCTGAGTCTAGGAGAAAGCCACCACATCAAGGCGCCAAAACCAACCAAAGTTACCCAATTGAGAGTCATTATTCAGAGCTCCATAAAAAACAGCGTTTTGGAAGCTGAAGATATATAATATTTTGGTGGTGGATGTCACAGTGGGCTCGTTAAAATGTTGAAAACATTGGATCGGTATCAAGCTCTGATACTATCGGTATCGGGACTAGTGAATGTTTAGACTGAGGCAATGACTTTTATTCAGCATTGGCGTATTTTTTGGATAAGCTGAGAGGCCCGGCTTTTCTGGTAAAAATTAATGAAAAACAACGGGCGCCATAGTTTCATTGTGCCGGTCTTTTAAGTGAATGATTGGTTTTTTAGAATTTTCATTTAATATCTAACCGATAGAGAGAGCAACGCGCTCTGGGGTAATCCGTGACGTACAGTGTTAGGGGCATGACCCCCGTTGCAGAATTCTCGCAAGCGTCATGAAGAGCTCAGGTCTTTAAAGGTCGATCGCTTTCCGAGCGCGAATTGTGTTTTTTGTATAGATTTCAGTTTTACTCACTTCACAATCATGCTCCGAATTGTTCAATGATAATAAAAGTTTAAAAAGTCCTTGAGTGGATTTCCCAAAAGCTTTTAATAACTGTCAGTGGTTCTTGCGTAGGTAGCCTTAAAGTTGTTACTCTACCGACGGTGAAACGAAACTTCCGTGCGAGGTGTTGCCTTCGTGTCTCCCGTCATTATGCTCCCTGGCCTCGGTGCCGACCAAAGACTTTTCTTTGACCTTGATATTTCTTTTGATTTGGTTCGTGGGGGAAAGCATTTGGTGCAGGACACTCATAAATACACTGTTTCAAAACTGATAAAAGATTTTATCGAGATAAGTGAATAAACAAACGGTTTGGAGTTTTAAAAAGGGGATTTTTTCCTACAAGATCTGGAGCTAGATCATCACTTTCACAATAAAGGCAGTTTATGACTTACGCGCGTGCACGTTTATGGTTGGGGATTAGTTGTGTGGGAACATTGGTTCTTCTTTCTTTATTTGGTCTGACATTTAACGTTCCCTCTCTGGTCCTATCGACAACAGTGGTAGATGCAGGACCCTTTCTGCTCGAGCTGCTGGGATTTTTTGCTTTCGCTTATCTCATTCTATCTCCCTTTGAACTCTTGGGTGGATTTGGTTTTCCAAGAGAATTTAAAAGAATACCTGAAGATACAAAAATGACTCATTTCTTAACGAGAGTCACCAGAGCGTCGAGCATACAAGTACTGATTTTTCTCCTAGGTACGACCTTATTAGCGCTTAGCTTCCAAATCGGCGGCTATCTTATGCTTGCTGGCGTGACAGTGCTTTTGGCTCTTCTCGGTATCCATATTCAAACGAAAATGAGTCGATGGGCGAGCGGCATTAACTACCAGCAGACCGACCTTGTTGACGAAAAGTTGACAGGAGAAGTGATCGTAGCTACCAGTAACGATCAAAGCTTTACTGGCGGTATCACAGGCGCCCCTTGGCGTCCCAAAGTCGTTATCCCTAAGCACTGGTTTGACCTTTTATCAAAAGATGAGATTGATGCAGTGATTGAAAGACGTCTTTTGGCTGTTTCTTCGCGCAGCCGATTCGGTGGGGTTGTCGTCTCAACAACTTTCTTAGTCGTAGGTATTTGTTTGAGTTTCTTACTTACCACAACTTTGAATGGTCTAAGTCCGTTATCACCAGCAGGTATAGCGACTATTGTCCTTTGGAATATTTTGTGGGGTTTTCTTGGACTTCTCACTCTCCCGACTCTCAGTCGGTTTAGCTCTCAATACGTCGATCAACTTTATATCAACCAGCATGGTCGTCGAGATCATGCTGAGTCTGCAACACAGAGGCAGCAATTACTGAATAGCGCCTTCCAAAAAATTGAAACCCTCAGTGATGACGAACCGATGAGAAGCCAATGGCTTGAGACTATTTTTCATCCCATTCCGGCTCGAGAACTCAGAGATGTAAACAAACGTTCTCAAGAATTCGACCCCAAAAAAGTGTCAATGCAGTCTTCGAGTGGTGGTTGGAAAAAGTATGCTTGGCACTGCTTAAGAACCTACTTGTATCAGTCTTGGTTTGTGGGAGGCCTTTTATCTCGCGCCGTACACTGTAACGTTGGAAAACCAGACCTGTGGGTCTTCTTGCCAAGTGATTAAATCGAGTTATCGACTTATACGCTCTTCGAAAGGCGAGGAGCGGTTTTTTGAGACCTAAAAAAATCGAAAGAAAATCTATGGTAGAACAGAATCAACATGTTGACAAAACAAGAGTGGTGATTGTCGGAGGAGGTTTTGGAGGACTTGCAGCTGCAAAAGCACTTGCTGGAGTTGATGCACATATCGTTTTACTAGATAAACGCAACTATACTCTCTTTCAACCGCTTCTTTATCAGATTGCTACGGCAGCGCTTTCCCCTGGTTCCATTGCAGCTCCTATAAGAGACGTAGTGGCCAAACAAAAAAACGCTAGAGCCTACATGGGAGAGGTCACAGATCTCGATTTGAAAGAGCAAACAATTACCGTCGAGTCGACAAAGCTCCAGTATGATTACCTTATTTTAGCAACTGGAGTCGAAACAAACTACTTCGGCAATGATTGGAGCAAGGATGCGCCGGGACTTAAAACAATTGAAGAAGCGATCGATATAAGAAACCGTTTTCTGCTGGCATTCGAACAAGCCGAAGTCGAACTAGATCTAAAAGCACAACGAGCAGCCCTAACCTTTGCAATTGTCGGTGCTGGTCCTACAGGAGTGGAACTGGCGGGAGCTATGGCTGAAATGGCTAGAAATACCCTGAGAAAAGACTTTCACAATATCGATACAGGTTCCGCTCGGATTCTCTTAATTGACGCTGGTAGCCGTATTTTACAGTCTTTCCACGAAAATCTTTCCAAACAGGCAACCAATGATTTAGAGGAACTCGGCGTCGAAATTCTTTTGAACACCCAGGTGGTTGACGTAGATACGGAAAGTATCGTTGTGGAGAAAGATGGGAAAAGAGAAAAGATTGATGCTCACAATATCATTTGGGCAGCAGGAGTAAAGCCATCCTTTATCGCAGAAAGAACAGGAGCCTCTCTTAATAGAGGAAAAATCCCCGTAGACGCTGACTTAAGTCTTGAAGGCTATCAAAATGTTTTCGCTATTGGAGATTTGGCTCATTATGAAGACCCAAAAATGAATCAAGCTGTGCCGGGGGTTGCCCAAGGTGCGATTCAAATGGGAAAATTTGTAGGGAAGTTTTTAGCAAAAGAGATCAAGGCAAAGAAGCATAAAAAACCTATTCCTCCAAGACCAACCTTTCACTACTTCAATAAGGGTTCAATGGCGATTATCGGCAGGTTCAAGGCTGTGGCAGAAATCAGTCAGTTACGATTCGGTGGCGCTTTTGCTTTTCTTTTATGGGCCTTTATCCATATTTTATTCTTGGTCGGTTTCCGCAGAAAGTTAGTGACGTTTGCTGAGTGGATCTGGATGTATTTTTTACACGATCGCGGAGTCCGACTCATTACCCACGATGATGCAACACTGAAAGTCATTAGACCTCAAGAGGATCCGAGGCTATCGGAGAGAATTCATAAGTATTAAGCCGCTACTCAAAGCCATCGCCCCGGCAGCGACCTCAGGACTAAAGGCTAAAAAAAGACTCGAAGGAATAGTAATGGCATTGTAGGTGATCGCGAACAGGTAGTTCTGTTTGATGCGCTTGGAGATCACGGGAACTCTATCAAACAAGGTCTTGAAGTGCTTTCTGGAAGGAATTTCCATGCCTATTTGAGCCCTCGATCTGAGGATACTGAAGGAGTGGGGGAGACAGATAGCAATATCAGATTGAAGCATTGCTTTTGCATCATTCAACCCATCTCCGACAAACATGACGCTCTCACCCTGCTGTTGTTGCTTTGACACATAAGCTTCTTTTTGTTCAGGCGTCTGTTCTGCTAGGACTTCTAAATCCTTATGAGTGATGCTGTTAATAAAATTTTCAACCTGACTTTTGCTATCACCAGAAAGAAGAGAGGTCTTAATGTTTTGTTTTTTTAAGTAGGAGAATAAGGATTGTTCTGGCCTATCTTTTTTGGTAATCAGTCTGAAACTAGCCCATTGATTTTGACTTGAACTTAAAATAACGTCGAAATGATCAGCACAAACCTTCCCTCTTCTATCCGCCCAATCGGGTTTACCAAATCGCCAGGTTGTATGGTTGGAAGTGCCTTGGACTCCTTTGCCAATAAAGTATTCCCTGGTTAATTTTTGAGGCTTTACACCGTTTTTCCAAGCCTTTTCATGGACTGCTTGTGCTATGGGATGAACAACATTGTTTTCTAGGCCAGAAAGAAGAGACCAGAGCTCTCTGCTGGACAGACCAGAATGGTTTTCGAGAATCTCTATATCGTATTGGTACCCTGTCAGAGTGCCGGTCTTATCAAAAATCACTCTACTTATCTCGGCAACTTTCAATAACACGTTTGGTCTAAAAATATATATACCTTCAGATTTTAGCTTATTGGATTGGCTGATCAAAAGCACTGGCTTTGTCAAATAGAACGCGCATGGACAGGCCACTAGAAGTAATGAAACAGAGCTTACAAGTGACTCTTCCCACCCTTTACCAAAGATGACCGATAATAAAATGACTATCATTGCCAGAATTAATAGTGACGAAGGAGCGTAGGCTATGATCTTGTCGACGATAGATGTTCTTTGCTGAAATCTTTGTTCATGATGAGTATTCAAACCAGCAAAATAAAGTTTATCAACTTGCCTTTCGCCATAAGCTTTGGTTGCTTTCACATGCATATAGCCAGAAGTGAGATAAGAGCCGGCTTGTACCTCTGTTCCAGGAAAAAAAGCTGTGGGTAGACTTTCGCCTGTATTTGCAGTGGTCACAAGTCGGCCTTCGCCGTTCATGACTTCGCCATCTACCAGCACTTGTGCACCTTCTTTAAACTCCAAAACATGGCCTGGTTTTATTTGCGATAGTTGCTTTTTTACAAATAAACCCTTTTTGTTTTTTACCTCTACTGCTTTTGAGCGCATGGTATCCATCTCAAAGTGATTGTTGATGCCAGTACTGACAAGTCTGCGTTCGAGAAGTCTAACCGTACTAATAAGACCAATCACTAGAACAGCGCTATCAAGATAGTTATGATAAGAATTTTGCCAAAGAGAATATAAAGACAAAAAAAGGCATGCAAATGTTCCAACCGTTATTAAAGTATCGATGTTAGCTCTGACTTTAAATAGTGATCGTAAGCCCACTCTAAAGATCGGAAAACCGCCGATGATGATTCCCGGTAAGGCTGTAATCCACATGATCTTGCTCACTAACAATTTTTCTTGATGTCTGAGGAAACCTCCAGGCTCTAAGTAAATCACCAAAGCAAGAACCATAGTCCATAAAGCTGAAAAAGCAATGGCAGCGTAACGAATCGCCATTTTTTTGAGCGCTCTCTGTTCTAATTGGAATTTGCTTTCGAAATCAAGAAAGGGACTGACGCGGTAACCAAGGCTTTTTACGTGATCTTTTAATTTACAAGGATCTTTTAAAATATCTCCCGCGACTCTCAGTGATTGAGTGCTGTAATCAACAGTGGCTACTTCTACTTGCGAAAGGCTTTTGAGGCTTTGTTCCACCGAAGAAGCACAGCTGGGGCACCATAAACCATCGAGATGAAACAATTGACTACGATTTTTTATTTGCCTAAAGACGCTGCCGTCCAAGCGTCCCCCTTACTCGAAAATTCTTCGCGAATTGCCTTGACCGTGCCCTCGTCGACAGCATCTGCATTGTTTCCCCAGCTATTACGGATATAAGTTACAATATCGGCAATCTGCTGATCACTGAGAGCATCTTTAAAGCCCGGCATAATTGCGTTATAAGATTCGCCTTTTACAACGATTGGACCTGCTAATCCGTGCAATATGATTTTAATCGGGATACTAGGATCTTCTAGGACCCACTCTGAACCTGCAAGGGGAGGGAAATTTCCAGCTAATCCTAAACCATTTGGTTGGTGACATGCTTGGCAGATACCTTGATAAGAATTTTTTCCAGCTAACATGACTTCTTGAATCGAACGTTCCTTCACGACTGCTTTTTGTTCACCAACTTGAGGGGTTTCGATAATTCGACGGTCACCGCCAGCAAGAGAGCCGTCGCCAGTGTTTAAAGCGAAATAGGTGGTCGCCCAAGCGACCATCAGCATCACGACGATCCACGCATAAAGGGGCCAAGGGCGGTCTCCTTCGGTAGGATCTGGATTCTCCCTTTTTAGTTGAGGAGAAGGGTTAGGTTGCTTTTTTTCGTCCATAAATCAGCCTCTAGGTTATTTTCCCACTGCTTTAAGCTGTTGACTGGGGTAATTCCTCTTGAGAGATTTCAAGTATGCTACAAGTGCTAAAGCGTCCGGGCCAGCTACCACTGTCTTTCCTTCTGGCTTAAACTCATCAGGTACAGCTACCACCGTATCATTAAGTTGTGGGTTTTCTTTTAGCTCAAAAAAGTAAGGATAAGATGG
Organism: uncultured Oligoflexales bacterium; assembly: GCA_964490675.1. GTDB lineage: Bacteria > Bdellovibrionota_B > Oligoflexia > Oligoflexales > JAWKNZ01 > CAZBDM01. Next base: position 79 of record CAZBDM010000085.1, on the reverse strand, counting down.
CATAAGACTTTTGGGCAACACTGCTCTTGGTTGGTAAAGATGAACAAGGTGCCAATCATCGCTTGGTTGTCTAACACCT
>CAZBDM010000084.1:2426-11960 GCA_964490675.1 uncultured Oligoflexales bacterium | reverse complement strand
CAAGTTAACCCTCGCCGATCCCGACGATGAAGCGATCACTTCATCGTCGGGATCGGCGAGGGTTAACTTGATGCCTTGATTTGCGATTTCTTGCGGGGGCGTCGTCTTTTCGACCTCGACGAGCTGCCAAAACAGATGGCCGAAGATCGGCTTGATCATATCTCTGTTTGAGGTTATGAGGAACTTTATGTCCTCAAGCTGTCTTCTTGAGTCTTGTTCACTCACTTGGTTTTCCCTTTAAATGACATTAAGAGCGAGAATGATAAGCAGAATGGCAAAGATATAAGACTTTTCCATGCGAATGGCTGGGGCAAAAGTCTTCGGCCATTCTAGATCGTCGAGCTTCGGGAAGCTGTGAGGGATCCAGCCAGGAACCTTTTCACAGTAGATGCGGTAGTCGTCACCGAATTGATCCCTCAGAGTCGTTTCTTCAAGTTGAGATATGAAATAATACTGCACAAGAAAGAGAATAAAGGTCAGAATAACGAGCCAAGTTATACCGCCAAAAACAGCGGTACCCATTGCGATCAAGAAATTACCGACATAGACAGGATTACGTACAAACCGATAGGGGCCGCTGGTGATGATCTCGCTTGTATCTGTTATCTCTTTGCCGTGAGCTCTCTTGCCAAGAAAAGCGACGCTATAAATCCTGATAAGTTCGCCATAAACCATTAGCAAGATCCCTAAGCTTGCTGAAAAGACATCGGGTTCACCAATAAAAAGAATGATGACAATGGACTGAAGTCACGCCACTTAAAAAACAGCTCACCCAGCGCGAGTTTGTTGGCTAACTTTTGATTAAGTTCTTCCTCATCAATCGTGTTTTTCATCTCTCAGCCATCCACTTTAAAAGTTAGATAAGTGCAGTCAATGGAAGGGTTGATTCTATCTTTTCGACCGGTTTTTTAATGCGCTCGGAATCAAGTCTTGCATCTAAATCAAGGCCCATCAGCGGTGGTTGTATCGCAATGATATCTGCTTCTAGAGGCTTGACGAAGCTTTCGTTAAAAAGTTCAAGGAAAAGCTCTCTCATCTTCTTGGCTGTTGAAAAGAGATAGATGACGTTCTGGTCAGTATTCCAAAACGCTTCGCAAAAGGAGATAGTCGGCAGTGTTTTAAGCAGCAACTCTTGTTCGACATCTTCACGCAGCTGTTTTTGCTCGGGCCGCGTCAGTGGTTTTTTCTTCTTTTTCGTTTTCGCAAGCATGCGTGATTTGTAGACGTGCTGCAGAAGAGAAGAAGAGACTTTTCGGCGTTCGACCCGCATCTTTAAAATAAAGCCGCCATCAATTTGCCCATCGGTCATATCCCAGTAGTCTTGCTCGCCAAGTCCTTCATTGTGTCTTTCAACTGGGCACACCCATGCGACTGATTCCGCGCGCGTTGAACCTGTGAGTCGCAAAGGGCCAGCTTGATAATCGAGAATAAGCTGATTTAACTTCGCAAGATTGATTTTGCGGTCGTGAAGTAGCTTATAGCGACAAATTGAAAGGGATCCTTTGTGGATTGGCAAGGTGGTCTTCCTCCGCGAAAATAGTTTAACTAGATTTTGTAAACTGCTGGCGGCGGAGGGTCAAGATTTTTTGGATTTACGAAAGAAATAGAAATTTCTTAATTACTTGTTGCCGATAGACTCATAGGCCTCAGGAAAGCGATCTTGCCAGTATTTAAATGCTTCTAAATGAGTCAGAAGATCTTCGATTTGACGTTTGAGTGTGCGGTTTTGGTTGGATCCATCGTGCGCGAAAGGGAGGCAATGATCTCTGATATGCTCGATTTCTTCTTCATCGTCCGGAGAGTAGGTGCCCGAAAGATCTACGAGCTGCTGTTCGCTGCGGAACATGTGGGCCTCAGTGTAGTAGGGCTTTTGAAGGCGTCCGACAGGATCTGAGTCAGAGACTTGCTGTTTCATCAAATAGGCGTGCTGCACCGGAATAGGGCCATTGCCGCCGGTGCCGAAGTAAGGGATGAAGTTGATGTTGCGTTTGCCCAAATTTACATCAAGCCACATATTTGCTGGATAAGCAGGCACGGCGTGACATTTAACATAACTGTTTTTCAAGGGCTTCTGAAGGTTGTTCTGATCACTTTCCATAGCACAATGTTCTTTAATGATGAAATGACTTGGGTAGTGAGAGTCATCGAAATAAAGTGCAAAAGCTCTAGTTTCAGGGTCATAAGTCACTCGAAGATGGTGATCTCTGCCTCTCCTGCCCTCATCGCTCCAGGTGCTTTTCTCGAACTCATCGCCACTGGTGATAAGGCATTCGAGGGGGTAGTAACTCGGTTTGTTAGACATAAAGACTTCGTAGTCTTGCGGAAGGAAGTCTGCGCTGGTGAGGGGAGTTGCATCTGGAGCTATATAAACGATTTCTTCTCGCTCAGCGAAATTCTGGCCGGTCCGGCCAAATCGTGTATTCATTGTGTCCATGTATGCAGCGAGTGTCGCATTTCGTTCTTCTTCAGTCAGTGCCAGACCCGAAGTCGAGCTTGAAATATTAAGAGCTAAAAGAAACAAAGATATGGCGATGCTTGCAGGTAAATTATTGCTGAAATTCATAAACCCAATCCTCACCTACTGGGGGTGTTCGATAAAGGCTCTTATATATCATTGTGATTTTATAATAAAAGCACTATTTTTAATGTTTTTTTAAAAAGATTAAGAGCAGATGAGACGCGAGCGTTCGGGCTTCGCCCGCGATTCATTAGATCTCTTTTGGCATCGTAGAAATATCACTTTTTGCAAATTTTTTCACATGTTTATGAGGCTGTTGTGGTTTGATAGTATTTGTCTTTTGAGTTGATTTTGGCGATTTTCCTAGGGTGATTTTTCAGGAAAAGCTAAGCTTTACGGGGTGGTGTCCGAACCGTTAATCAAATTACTCCAGGATGGAAAAGTAAGGTCAAAGGATGAAGAAGACCAAATCGATTGAATACGACACCTATCGTGAGATCATGGATGAGCTTTTGCTCCCCATCGATGCTGAAGGACTAGATGTCGATACTCTCAAGCGGCTTTACGAAAGCAAGCTTGTCTACCTGGAAAACCTTCGTACTAAATGCTTTCGAGAAATGAATAAAGGTGAAATGAGCTTTTTTACCGTGAAAGACTACGAGCTCGTTCTTTCTGCGATTAAGTCTGCAACCCATCATTTACGCTCCATAGTGGTTGTCGCTGTAACCAAAGGTCTCGAGAGACGCAAAATCGGATAAGCTCCGCATCTTTTCCGAGTCTCGTCAATCTGTTACAATAGAGTTAAGACTCATTAAGATGCCAAAATCCTATCATTGAGGCGCTTCTCATGGTCCAGCGCATACTTGTTGCGGATGATTCCGTTACCATTCAAAAGGTCATTACTCTTGCTCTGAGCAAGTACGAGGCCGAAATTGTTAAAGCTGCAAACTTTAACGATGCTCAAAAGAAAATATCTGAGCAGAACTTCGATGCGGTGATTGTTGACGTCAGTCTCAGCGGAAGTAGCAGTCCAGATGATTTTCATCAGTTTGGCGAGGTGCCTGTTCTGGTGTTATTTGGCAGTTATGACAAGGTTAGTGAAAACGACCTTTTCCAAGCAGGTTTTAAACATATCATTAAAAAACCATTCACTTCACAAGATTTTATCAGCAAATTGACCGGTGATATGGCGATGAGCTTGCAACGTTCCGGGTCTGAAGACAAAGTCGAGGCTCAGAAGAAAGACGAGCTCCCAGTGCGAGAGGCACCTCCAGCGAAGCTTCCCGATTTGACTGCCGACAACGATACTTCGTCACTTACAAGCCTCGATTCATTGGCGACGTTTCTCAACAAAGATGACGAGAAAGGCAAACCCGCATTTTCTGACAGTGACATAGGTACGGGTTCCTTGAAGTCCTCTCCGCTGCCCCCTCCGCCACCGCAGCCAGAAGCGGGCAGTGAATCTTCACTACGTTTCAAGCCGAGTTTCAGCGAAGACGAAATCCTCAAAGCCGTGCAGCCCTATATCGAAGGAGAGCTTAACAGCAAGATTGTTGAAACGGTTACCAGTTATTGCCAAGCGAACTTCAAAGAGATCGCTAGAGAGGTGATTACCCAGGAACTTCGCAGACTTGCCGACGAAAAATCTCGCCTACTGGTTGATAATTGACCTTTATTTGCTGAGTGATTATCCTGTGGTGGCCTTTTAGATGTCAGGATGTTTCGCAAAGGATCCACCATGCCAGAATTACACCCCATGCAACTTGAACCGATCATTAAACGCGCTCTCGAAGAAGACTGGGGGAGTGGTGACTGGACAACCGATATTTGCGTTCCTCGTGATACTCAGGCGAAAGCAGAAATTATTGCAAAGGAAGAGGGAGTGGTTATCGCCGGTATTGAAGTAGCTAAGGCGGTCTTCCAGCATATCGACCCGCAGATAAGCGTTCAGTTTAAAGTAGACAATGGCGACGTTCTTAAAGATCGTCAGGTGATTATGACGATCGAAGGATCGGCGAGAACGATTCTTAAAGGCGAACGCGTCGCTCTCAATTTCCTCGCTAGGCTGAGTGGTATTGCGACCAAAACTAAACAATTTGTCGACAAACTTGAAGGTACTTCAACACAGCTTCTCGATACAAGAAAGACGACTCCAGGTCTGAGGCTTCTCGAAAAATCGGCAACAGTTATTGGCGGAGCCCGTAATCACAGGCTCTGTCTTACCGATGGCGTTATGGTGAAAGAGAACCACATACGTGCGGTTGGCTCCATTTCAAAGGCCGTCAGTAAACTATTAGAAAGTCTGCCACCAACCCTTAAAATCGAAGTAGAAACGACCAATATGGATGAGGTCCAAGAGGCTCTAGATGCAGGAGCTGATTTGATTATGCTCGACAATATGTCTCTGTCTGAAATGACCCTCGCCGTCAGGACGATCAGAAGAAGAGCTCTCACCGAAGCTTCCGGAAATGTGACCTTAGACAATGTCCGTGAAATTGCAGAAACGGGTGTCGACTTCGTTTCGACGAGTTCGATCCTACATTCATCGCGCTGGTCAGACCTAAGCTTACTGTTTTCTGTTTGAGGAAAGATGTGTGAAGTCTATTCCTCTGCAAAGTTTTGACTTGATTGAATCAACTTCAACTTATTGTCAAAAACTTCTAAAGGACAAAAGTCCACCTTTTGCTGTCTTTGCTCATAAGCAAAGTGGAGGGCGTGGCAGAAGAGGTAAAGATTGGCAAAGTCCTGAAGGTGGCGTTTATTTAAGCCTGGTTTTACCCTCTCCAGAAATCAGCCTAATAAATAAGAGTCTTTTGTCCTTGCGGGCAGCTTTATGTTTTTGTTGGTGGCTTGAAGAAACCTTTTGTTTTCGCGCAACTTTAAAGTGGCCGAATGATATTTTGTTTTCCGGTGCTAAGCTTGCCGGTATTCTTTGTGAAAGCCAAATCCAGGGAGATCACTGGGGACCAGTGGTCATTGGCATTGGTCTTAATGTCAATAAAACTCCAAAAATTAATGATGATTACCGCGTTATTTCTCTCAAAGAAATAATGGCGGAGCATTACTCGCCGCTGCAGCTTGCCGAAGACCTCTGCCAAAAATGGCTAGAGTACTGGCAAAAAAGTAACGAAGACGATGTGATTTTAGATGGTATCAAACGCTATGAAATCGCCGCTGGCCAAGCTTGGATTGATGCGGAACGTCGCGAACAGATTTACCTCAATCAGGGCATCGGAGAAGACGGGCAGTTTTACTTGAATGAACTGGACGATCCGACTGTTCGTATTTCTCTTGTAAGTGCCTCGCATCATTATTATTGGGCCTACCAAACACGATCTTGTCGACTGCCATTAATCGTCGCCGATGTCGGTAATACCGCTTCTAAGCTTGCAGTGTACCGAAATGTGACGGACAAGACTCCGAGTGAATACTTTGTTTTGGCGCACGGTCAGGCGCTCGACGCCTTACATCTTCACAAATTAAATGAATGGAAGGACAAGTCTAATAAACCCTTCCCGGTCTATGCTCTTAGTGTCAACAAGGGTGCTTTGGTCAAGCTCAGCAATTCACTTTCCTTTGCTGGTTTTAAAGTGATCGAAGTGAAGAAGTCTCCCGTTAGAGTGCATGGTGAGCATTACATGTTGTCTCAATTAGGAGGCGATCGGCTGGCTGTGATGGAAGCTTGGCTTTCTAGTTTGAGCGAAGATCAACGGCGAGCAGATGTTGCTGGATTATTGGTCTGTGCTGGCACTGCGACGACTATTGACTGGGTGAGCGGTAAAGGATTGCATCGGGGAGGATTTATTGTGCCTGGTGTACAGTTAGCCTTACATAGCCTTTCTCTAGAAGCGGATCTTTTGCCGAGGGTCAATATTAACGATGTTGCTCCGACCTTAAAAGACTTCTTTTGGGGTAACGATACAGTATCGGCAATGACCTGTGGATACCTTCAGATGACGATTTCCTTTATTCAGGAAGCGATGCGAAGAGCGAAGAAAGATGAGGGACCTGATCATCAGCTCGACCTGGTGGTGAGTGGTGGTTACGGGCAGATCTTGTCACAAATGCTTGGCACTGGTTATCAGCCTGATCTGGTGCTTAATGGTATCAAGACGATGATTATCAGGGGATGAGTTACTCGTCAAAATTAAAAAAAATGACCCCAGAGATCTAATCTCTATTCCCGGAAGAAACATTTGCTTTGCTAATAGTATCAATGGTCAAAAGAGCAGGTAAACAACAATGATCTTGACTGATCACTTACCAATCGATCAACACCTAGGCAGTATCGTGGCTTCCTTAGATCGCTGTGCTTCAGTGATTGTCAAAGCAGATACGGGTGTTGGTAAAACCACGCGCTTACCCCCTTATTTAATCGATCGGATCGATGGTAAAGTGATCGTTTTAGAGCCGAGAAGGCTAGCGGCTAAGCTCACCGCCGAGCGTATTGCAGAAGAAAGAGGTGAAGCGATTGGCGAGACCGTTGGTTATCGTATCAGACATGAATCGAAAGTTTCTGCAAAGACCTCTCTTTTATTTGTCACTGAAGGTGTCTTTTTAAGGATGCTGCAAGACGATCCCGCTCTCAACGGTATAGGTTACGTTGTTCTTGATGAATTTCATGAACGAAATATTTACAGCGATCTCGCATTAGGGCTCGTTCGTCAGTTACAGAAATCGAACCGACGAGATCTCAAACTTGTGGTGATGTCGGCTACTATCGACACAGCGGCTTTGGAAACATATTTAGAGGACGGAGAGGTTCATTGCGTTACGACCAAACATCATCCTTTGACGATAAATTACTTACCTGCTTTTGATAAAGAAAGCAGAGAAGGACAGGTTTTGCGCGCTGTCGAAACTGCCCTGGGCGAGTCCGCCTACAAAGGAAATATCTTGGTGTTTCTGACTGGTTCGGAAGATATTAGGCGCGTGAAGAGTTATTTAAGTGACAAAAGCAGCCGACTAGATGTTGACGTTATGGCATTGTCCGCTAGCACTCCAGCAAAAGAACAACAAAGAGTCTTTCAGCCCTCACAAAAGCGCAAAGTGATCTGTGCGACAAACGTAGCAGAAACATCTCTGACGATCCCGCAGGTTGATACGGTGATCGATCTTGGTGAAGCGAAAATTGCTGGTCATGCCCCTTGGAGTGGCGTCCCGACTCTTGAAATCAAAAAGGTCAGTAAAGCGTCTTTAATACAACGTGCTGGACGTGCAGGACGGACGGGGCCAGGGCTTGTTTTTCGTCTGTTCAGCGAGGCTGATTTTCTTTCAAGACCAGATTACTCCATTCCAGATATTCAGAGGCTTGACTTAAGCGCCGACCTTTTAAGCCTTATCAATATTCTTACTAAACATGATCGACTGCAGGATAGCGCTTTGGCAAAATTTGGGTGGTTTGAAGAGCCTCATGAAGATGCCCTTGCTGCCGCGTTAACGTTGCTGAAACGACTGTCTGCTCTTGATAGCGAGGGGTCTATTACAGAATTTGGTAAAAACCTGGCGGCATTACCCTTGCACCCAAGGTTGGCTGCTATTGCCCTGACTGGAAAGAAACGAGACTATGGGCCTGATTCTCTGCTGGCAAGCTGTATGTTGAATGAAGGATTTATACTAAGTAGAACACAATATGCCTTAGAGAAGGCTCCTTGCGATCTTTGCTTTCAGATGGATTTACTCAAAGCGGTTGTAAACAAACAAGAGCTACCGTATTCAGTTCTTGAAAAAACGTTGTCGAAAGTAACGATTTCTCGCATTGCTCAACTTTATAAGAGTTTAGCGAGTCGGCTTGGGTACGAGCAGAAAATCCTTACTAAAAGAACCGATCACAGCAAGCTAAAAGCTTGTCTATTGGCTGGCTTTCCCGATCGTGTTGCGAAATTACAACTTAAAAAACAGGATAAACGGCAAAGCAAAAAGAAGCGGGCATCTCAGTATCAGTTGTGCTTGGGGCGTGGTGGACTTTTAAATTCAAGTAGTGTCATTCAGAATGCTGAACTCATTATTATTTTGGATGCTACAGAAAGACTGAAGGATGCAAATGGGGCTACCGCCACAATGATTTGGGCGGCTTCTGAAATAGATATAGAAACACTCGAGTGCGATCGCGCTGGTTTTCTTAGTTTCGATGTTGAAAGCAGATATGATAGCAAGCGTGATCTTGCTGAGGTGATGGAAGTAACTTTTTATGGAAACATACGTGTCTGCGAGCAGCCAATTGAACAAGGTCATCAAGATATCAGCCAATTTTTGGCAACAACGGTGTTGAAATCTTGGCCGCGACCTTTTTTGCTGTCTGACCTTGCAAGCTATGAGTATCGTGTGCAGCTTCTAGAGACGATTAACTTGGCCGAAGGTCAAATAGACTTGTCGGATCTTTCCATGCGCGAGTTGTTTTTGCATACAATTTGTGAAGGTAAAACCTCTCTCAAGCAGCTCGCTGAACAATCCTTGCTTGACTATATCTATCAACAACTGAGTTATGAACAACAGCAGCTCCTTGAGAAGTACACTCCGTCACAGCTTCGTCTGGAAAACGGACGTTGTTTACCGATTGAATACAACAGTCAACAAGGGGCAACGATTAGTGGTTTTGTCCAGGATTTTTTTGGCCTTGCCAAGACGCCGAGAATTTTAAAAGAAACATTAGTTCTGCGTGTTTGCCTATTAGCACCGAATAAACGACCTAGCCAGATAACCAGCGACTTACAAGGATTTTGGCAAACCGGCTACGAGCAGTTGGCGAGAGAACTGAAGCGTCGTTATCCTAAACATTATTGGCCCGATGATCCGGTAAAGGCAAAACCGATTCTTTTGAAAAAGAATGTTAATGGTTCGTAATGACGTTATCGTCAATAAACAGAAAAGACGAGAAACTTGACTTTGACCATGCCGTTAAGAAGCGTTAGACGTCGTTCCGTCTTGAGTCCCAGAGCTTTGTATGGGGCGGCTTCCGGCAGAAGGAGACCACAGCGCCAGCCTTTGTAGTGTTGTTTGAGATGATCACCGACCTTTTTGATGTAAGTTTCATCGATATCACAATCGTCAAGCCTAAGGCCGTAAGGCAGGTTTGC
>CAZBDM010000084.1:0-2416 GCA_964490675.1 uncultured Oligoflexales bacterium | reverse complement strand
CCAAAATGCCAGAATCTTCAGGCTTTTCACTTTCGAAAAAGTCGAGTTTCTGAAAGTCGATATACTTTTCGACGCGTGCTTTGAGGGCAGTGTCTTGTGCAAGCTTTAAGTGTTCGCCACTAATGTCGCGGGCGTAGAGCTTTGCCTGCGGTTTGATCTGCTTGCTACGTAAATCATCCCCAACTTTTCTCCAAAGACTGCGGTTGAAGTCGAGCAAATGTTCAAAGCCGAACTCATCTTTGCTACGATGAATCAATGGAGCCTTGTGTATGGCTTTGTAGGCCGCTTCGATGATGATACTGCCGCTGCCGCACATCGGGTCGATAAATGCCTGCGAACCATCATAGCCAATGATTCTCAGAAGAGTCGCTGCCAAAGTCTCTTTTAACGGAGCGGGGTGGCCATCTATGCGGTAGCCACGTTTGTGGAGGCTTTTGAGTGAACTATCGATACTCAGCATTAAGCGATTATCGTGTAGGAAGCCACTGATATTGACCTTTGCATTGTAGGAACTCAGGTTAGGGGAGTTCTTGGTGTGGTGAACAAAGCAATCGGTGATTGCTTCTCTCACCTTACTGCCAGCAAGGTGACCTTCAACATTTGTTTTTTTGCCCGAAGCTGTGATGTTGACCTTAACGGCTTGTTTAGCATCAAAGAGCTTGTCCCAACGTAGTCTTTTGGCTTTGTCAAAGATGATATTGGGGGTCTTGGCAGGAATGTCCTTGATGACACGATAGAGCCGACTTGCCGTTGATAGCAGCAAGTGGGCCTTATAGTAGAGCTCCTCATCTGCGCTAAAATAGACGACCTTGTAATCTTTTATGATGTCGCAGCCACCAATTTCTTTGATTTCTTCGACTAAAATATCGACAATTTCATTGGGGCAGGTTGCAAACAGCTGGTATCTCAATCTTCACCTAAAAGTCTGGAAGGTTTCATTAAGACGCTCCAAAAGGCTTATCACTATCAAATTTTGATGAAAAGGTCGATCGTTGAACACGGTTATTTGCTTTGTCTAGACCGCTGTAAAAGTGCTAAGATGTTAAATTGATTGCTAAATGATTCGTTCGAGGGTGTGGAATTTGAATGCCAAGGGTCCCCTCCTGAAAATCTTAACTGTTCTCGTAAGTGTGCTTATGAGCGGAGCGGCTCTTTCTCAAGAATCTCGCGATCAGATGATCTATATAGGCGATTGCCAGTTAATATCGGCACCTGAGAACGCACAATCTTTTAACTTTTGCCAGCAAGGCGAAGCGAGCGTCGAATATCTGCTGAGTTCCCATGAAAAAGATGTCGGTCACTACGTAAGCGCTGAGGTTTACTCGGCTGCCCATTTTTTTTCTTTTGCTTCGCTTCACTACCAAGGTGAGGCCATTGCATTTATTCCTAACAATCGCTTTGAGAGTGTTGAGAGGGAGGGAGACAGTAATCTAGTTGCGTTGCGGCTAGGCAATTCGATTCTTCACAAGGTACGTCTCACTGCTGGCAAGGTTCAGCTTCCTTTCGGTCTTGATGACAACCGATTGTCGGCCAGCCTTAGGCGTCTTGAGCGCGATGAGTTTTGGCAATCTCCACCTTATGGAGGGTACGTGACTCTCGATAACCTTATTAATTTTCAAATCGATCTTGGTGTTTCTCAAGGTAAAATTACAGGGGACAATAACTTTACCAGTGATGAGCCCGATCTGAAAGCTGCAAGTCTTAGGATGATGTATGACACTTCCCTTCTGCTTGGCTCGCGCTTCATAGCGTCGCTTTATGGTGAAAAGGAAGGGCTGAGACGCTATGGTTTGGCCATTTTAAACAGTCATTACAAAGCAGGTGAATCCCATATAGAATGGGTACGGTTCCTACAAACACCCGATGGTCAAGTCGGTGAGTTTTCGCAGATGATCCGTTTTAGTTACTTGAGTCCCATCCAGCGAGAGGGGCAGTGGGGGGCACACTATGAATTTGTCAGGTTTTATCACCGTATGGGTAGTCTGTCTTTTGAGCAGTTTTTGGCAGAATTTTTGAGTGCCAAATTGACCATATCTTATCAGAAAAGTGAAACGAGCAGTTTTAAAAGTCGTTGGTTAGGGACATTAGGCTTGAATTTCGAGTTGTAGATGACAAGTAAAATCTCCATTCAGAATACTTTTCTCATCTCGATGATGATTTTATATGGCGAGAGCTTTGCCCAGCAAAACGAAAGTCAGGACAAAGACAAAGTTAATGCTTCGATAGAGATCCAGTTTGATCAAAAGGAAGAATCAGAGCAAGTTTCCGATGGTTACTTTCCGCGGATCGAAGAGCTATTGACTAGTCCTGTTGTCGAAAGAGGTTTGGAAACTGGAGCAGATGCGATAAACAAATCGGTAGAGTCTGTCATGGATGCGATCTTTTATAGCCTGCTCGATAATAAATTTTCTTACAA
>CAZBDM010000083.1:7629-12164 GCA_964490675.1 uncultured Oligoflexales bacterium | reverse complement strand
TAACCTTCGATTAGCTCTCCCGTATCGATCGCTTTACAGAGTCAATTATCGGCTGTTTGCATGATTTTATCAAACAAAGAATATAATACCACTATTTCCTTCACATTTGTGAATCGGAATTCTGAAAAATTAGTAAAAAAAGTAGCCGGGACTATCGTCCCGGCTAAGCAAACCACCCATGAACTCGCTCTAAAAAGGACACAATGATCCTCAATAGGTTATGTCAGTGAGGCTTATCTGTAGGCGCCTCAGGGCCTTTATTTACCAACCGTAAAAATTGTTTCTCCCTGAAGGTATTAACATCTTTGACCGTTATTGAAGATTCCGCCAATAATGCCACCGACAACCTTGTCCGCATTGCCGGAGTAGCTTCCAGCACTAGAACAAACTCTGCCTTCCATCTCAGGGGGCTCGATGAGAAGATTCTCATCGGTAATAAAGGGAACACTAAACTTAATGTCCCAAATGTTTGCCAATGCCATATTTTCACATGACTGTTTATCTACATCCGCACTAAGAGCTTTACATCTAGTGATATCGCGAATGATAAAATTGATATAGCCTGTCTCCTTGCCATTCTTTGTTTGATACCGAATGATACCGTGGCTCTTTTGGCCTTTATGGTGATCGAGAGAGAAGTTTTTATCGTTTTTTTCTTGGTCGATACCAATTCCCCATTCTCGATTCAGTTCTGTGTTGTTACTCGAGATAACGATACCCCAGTCAACTTTCGCGTTTGATTCGTAATAGAACCCTTCTTTATTTAACGCCACACCGTGAAGCTCATAGTCGACGTCCATATCTTCAGGACAGTTAAAGTTGTTTTGACAATCGCCTTCCTGAAGCTCTTTAACCTGCCGGTTACTGCTAAAGTCTGGTTGAGCTGGTCTCGCGTCTGCATTCTTATCACCGTCAGTCGTAGGCGTAGGTTGCTGACCTTTGCTACTACTTCTAGGTCCGCAGCTGATCATAAGCAGCGACGTGAAAAGCAAACTTGTTAACAATGCAATGTATTTTAAGTTCAACGAGCGCATTTCGATCACAGTCTCCCCAACAGCCTTCAACAATTGCAAGCCGACAAAGTCTATTCTCGGTTGTCAAACAACAAAACTTTAGCGATTTGTTTACGCAAATGAGGCAACTAGCGTAAAGCTCTGATTTAACAAGATTTTGGAATTTGTCTTTTGGTAAAATAAGACACTTTTATTTTTGAAACTGCCATCTAGGTTAATTTAGATTTCAGCATCAAAAAGTGTGTCTCAGCTGCTGTAAGATTTTTATCATAATTTCGATTTTCTAAGTTTTTCCAGAAACTTTCCGAATTCTTTCAAGAGGCGATACACTTCGTTTTGTCAGTAGTCCTGAGAGAAAGTTTGACTAGGATTGCTTGTTACTGGAGACTTTTGCGACCATGGGATCGAAAAAAGCTGTTACAAAAATTTTAGCGATTGATGACTCTGAGTCTTTTCTAGAGATCTATCGAAAAATTTTGCATCAAAAGCCAACCAAAAAAGAAGGCAACTATGACGTGAGGGTCGCTAATAATGCTCGCGACGGCCTTGCTTTTTTCGATCATTTTCAACCTCAAGTGGTCATTTTAGATATCAATCTTCCAGACATCTCGGGCTTTGATGTCTACAACGAAATACGCAGAAGAAGCGCCCGCAACAATTATGTCGGAGTGATTTTTGTCTCAGCCCATGCGACTCCCGACGTTGCAGTAAAATGCCTTGAATTGGGGGCCGATGACTTTTGCTCGAAAAACAATACTGCAATTGAACTCAGAGCTCGTATTCGATCTGTCATTCGAACGAAGAGTTATATCGACTCCCTACATGCCTCCAACGAAAAATTACGAGATGCTAACGAACGTCTTGCACGTATTACGATTACTGATGAATTAACCGGCCTGCATAACATGCGCTACTTTAAAAAGCGCCTCAATCAAGAGTTTATTCGTTCTAAACGCTACGACAAGTACTTGACCGCCGTGATGTTTGATGTCGATAACTTTAAAGAAGTCAACGACTCAACTAATCACTTGATGGGTTCTCACGTATTATCAAAAATAGGTCACATTGTAGCCGACTCCATTAGAGCCGTCGACATAGCAGCGAGATTCGGCGGTGATGAGTACGTCATTATGATGCCAGAGACGGGCCCTGAAGGCGGCTACACGGCCGGACAAAGGATTTACGAACGTATCCGCGGGACAACGTTTTGCAATGGTGAATTCAAAGTAAATGTCTCCGTTTCGATTGGCATCGCTACTTATGGACCAGGATATGAGTGGTTTAACAACGGCACGGAATTAATGCGTCAGGCTGACCTCTACCTTTACGAAGCGAAAAGGAAAGGCAAAGGAAAACTAATCGATTATCATCATTCAGATGACCGAGAAAAAGACAAATCAAAAGCAATGGGATAAGCTCTATTGTTTCAGCTGAAGAGGCTGACTATCTCTTGTCGAAGGAATAAAAATCTGTTCGTTAAATTCCTCATCTAACTGATCAACAGACAAACGCTCTGAAGCGATCATGACTTTTGGAATCTGATCCAGCACCCGTTTAGTCATACCTCGCAGTTGAGATTCTTCGCCTGTCCAGACTTCGTCGGTTACAATTGCCGTTGCAACACTGTGAAGCGGCAACCAATCTAGGGACTCAAGTGACCATGCATAGAAAACCGTTAAACCTCTTTTTTTAGCCATAATCGAGAAATTTTCGGCAAACAAACGATTGCTGGTTACGACTAAATAGTGTGAGCGTTCTTTTTTTATCGATTTGAGTTTGTTTTTAGGATCAAGTCGGTTTAAACCAACCGTGCCACCTTTTCGAACTACCGCCTGTTCAGTCATTTTACCCCCCAAAAGGTCTAATATCGCTGGCATGTGTAGAGGAGAACTCTCACCTCATTTGGTATCACAAGCTCCTTGACGAAGCAAATGCGCAACCTACTGTTCAGTAGCTTTACTTGCTACTTCAGCAGATTACGCATATTTCATGAGAATTTCTTAAGCTGCGGAAAATGAGGCGTAAAATGACAATTTTTCTAAATAAACTGAACGGTTGACGTATCGAGAGACCAATTGGATGCTTTCTTGATTACAGAAGGGCACAGCGACTGAAATGGATCTAACCTCCCTTTGGCGCATCGATTTGACGGCCGCCATCACCCCTGCACCAGTCGTCATGCGGTGATCGACCAGAACAATGTTTTTATTGTTGAGTGAATCTGGCTCGATTGTTTGGTTGTGGTGCTCAGCAATCTCGGTAGCTTCTTTACTTAGCATTGACAAGCAATCGGACATTTTTTTGTCGCTTATGCCAAGCGCTAATTTTAGATCATCATTTATCCAATATTCTTTATCAAGAGTGATGGCTGCGATCGAAAATTTTGGAACGCCAGGGGTCGTTAATTTTTTCACTGGAAAGAGTAGATGAGGAGAGTCCGTCGCGCGCGATAAGTATTCTGAAATCGGGATGGCCCTTTCGGACAATGACAGGATAACAAGATTCTCAGCTCTTATCACGCCTGCTAGCTTTTCTTTTAAGCGATCACCAAAATTGATGATTTCAGGTAAGTCCTTCATGGCTCTTTCCCCCTCGATTGCCCAATCTGCAAGTTGCAAACCACTTTGAAGGAAAATAAAAAAAAATCCAGACCATTAATTTGTTCAATAATTATAGGCGTCTAGAGTAAAACCTGAAGATTGCACTATTTTTAAGAGCGCAAATCAAAGGAGCGCAATCGAATAGTGCAGCTTTTCATGCAGAGGGAGGTAGCATATCCTCCAAAGCTGTCTAAATTACACATGCGTCAAAAGACAAACTGAAATTGAATGCTGCCGCCATTCCAAGGGTTAACTAAATCCTCCCCATAAGGATATTCATTAACCAAACGATCAAGATTCCAATTCGCCCCTAATACAACCGTACCATTCTTATGAAACCAGTATTCCCATGCCGTTTGTGCTTTTGATTCGACAAATATTCGACTTTCTTCGAAAAGGATACTCTTCTTCTTTAATCGTGCTTTACTGAGAAAAAAGCCCGTTTGAAAAAAGCTCTTTCTACTTTCAGAGGTTGGAAAATTGCTTAAGTGATAGAGATTCCACTCCCTTCTTGTCGTCGTGGGCGAGAAGATGGGATCTTCTAGAGTCGTCGATTGGTCTTCTTTGTAGACGGGATCATACTTAGCCTCTCTATTGTGAACGACAAAGGCTGTTTGGTTTAAGATATCTTCCGATAAAAGATATTGATAGTTGATCTCAGATTGGAGGGACTGTCGATCAAGACTTTGCTGACTGATCGCAGTTTTTTCAAGGCTATTAAAAATTTGTTTTCGTTCTTGCTTGTGGTCGTAATCAAAAGATAAAGAAATTTGATCGCTTGCGTCAAAATGATAAATGATTTTTGGTTTAAAGCGCCTCCTTTGATACTCGTATAGATAGCCTCGGCGGCTTTCTCGTCGCCAACGCACCGGATAATCATACTCATAGTGAAAGCGTAACTGCCAACGTTCGCCAAAAAGCC
>CAZBDM010000083.1:0-7619 GCA_964490675.1 uncultured Oligoflexales bacterium | reverse complement strand
CCTTGGGCGATCGCTACGAGAGGTTACCTTAGTCCGCTTTTACCCCTGCCGACCAAGGTAACCTCTCGTAGCGATCGCCCTCCTCAGATTCTTTGCTGTTGTAATAATAATCGACATCAAAATAGTAGATTTCTAGGCTTCCTTTATCTTCAGCTTGATAGTCTATTGCCAATCCAACATCTGCCCATTTCTTATAGGTATCACCGTCTGAAAGGATGGCTGCACCAAATTTATGGTCACCTCTGTAACCAAATGCTAGCCGACGGTCCCTGATCTCTTCGACTTTGGTCTGCTCGATTTCTTGGCGAAAATAAGCGAACAAGTTTTCGCTTTCGACCTTGAGCTTTATATCTTCGACATAATGAAAACGATTAACGTCAAGACTGCCGCCACTCGCGCGAAAGCCGGTTTTTGCCTTTTGCCAAGATTGCTTGAGTCTGATGGGAAACTGATAACTCAGCTCATCGATGACAGCCTCGCGACCAAAATTTTCTTCCCGATCGACTTCATCCGCATCTCTATGGTCAAATCTCCCAAAAGCCACACTGACCATCGTACCGTGTAACGAAAGTAAAAAAAGTAAAGAAAAGAAAATCCAAGGTTTCATAAGCTGGCGGGGTTTTGTTAATCTATCAATACAGGATTTAATATGACAGAGGACCTCAAGATATGCAACGACCCCACTACATTCTTAGCAGCTCAATATTCCCTTCACTCTCATTCTTGGCTTTTTTGCATATATCTTTCTTTTTGACCTTGATATCTCCCAGTCCTGCAGCGGCTGAGGACAATGAAGTCAAGCAGTCAATGGCGGAGATTTATAAATCCATGCAGGTCCTCCTGCCAGAAAGTCTTAATATCAGAACCCTCAATGATCTTGAGAAAAAAAAGCAATTTGAAGAAAACTTAAAAATCCTTCGAGAAAAGAGTAAATGGTTAGCTGAGCACACTGGCGATAAAGAGGTTGGCTTCCAGTTTCTCAGTTATTCTCTGGCAGCCGACGTTGAAGAGGCTCACTTTCAATATAGTCGAGGTCGAATTTCTGACAGCCAAGCGATGATTAGAAGCCTCGTTTCTAATTGCGTTTCATGTCACAGTCGTTTGCCGGGTCAAGATCTTAAGGGGCAGACAGCCCTATTTTCTCAAATTAAATTCAGAAACCTTTCTTTAATCGAACGCGCCAGACTTGAAGTCGCTCTTCGTCAATTTGACAAGGCACTCATGACCTATGAGGAAATTATTGCTAGTCAAAGATTTCCTTGGCCTCGAAATATCAATGCCGACCCTTTTATTGATTATTTGACGATTTCTATCCGGGTTAAAAGCGATTATGCTCGTGCATTGACCGCCATCTCAAATTTAAAGAAAAAGAGAACCGTACCCCC
This sequence comes from uncultured Oligoflexales bacterium, assembly GCA_964490675.1. Classification (GTDB taxonomy): domain Bacteria; phylum Bdellovibrionota_B; class Oligoflexia; order Oligoflexales; family JAWKNZ01; genus CAZBDM01. The sequence continues at coordinate 6,234 of CAZBDM010000083.1, read as the reverse complement.
TTACCTAAGAGCTGACTTAGAAGTTTGGATAGACAGTCTCAATCAGCTCAAAAACGACAAAAAACTCCATCAGAAGACCATCGATACTGTAAGAGTCGTTATGAATAAAGCTAAACAAAAGATGGAATTTCAACTTGACAATAAAGGTCTCATTTATCACATACACGCATCCAAGCTGATTCATGAAATCCTCGACAACGATAAGCTGCCTGCTCATCAAAAAGCCGAAGCTTATTATCTTTTAGGCTTAACCGAAATGCTAATGGGACGTGGATACTGGTTACCAAAAGCGGTTCAGTATCTAGAATCATCGATCCGCCTCGCCCCCAAAACGAGATATGCTCGTAAAGCTTACGAGACCCTAGAAGGCCATGTCATCATCTATGCTTATTCAATCGATTCGGAGGCGGTTATCCCCCAACAACTCGCGAATAAGCTCAAAGAGCTCAGAACCATGGTAGAAGGCAATATGTAGAAATCTAAAGTCGTTTGTCATTTCTCTTGATCAAAGTCCCCAAAAGCTTTGGGGACTGCCTCAATCCAGAATATCGACAAAAATTTAGAACAACAAGATTGGTTCGTTAGTTAATAACTGGTAAGTACCACTGTATGACTCTCGGTCTTCAAGATAACTTTTGATATGAGAAAGCATTTCTCGATTATTGACTTTATCGTACTCGCTATAGAGCTGCTCTATCGACCAAAAGTCGAGAGGAGCATCAAGGCAAACAACGCGATCACTGACTCTGTTAATGATATCCAAAACATCACGCGGCAAGGTTGGCACGGCAACTATGATTTCTTTTGGATTGAGAAGTTTTACAAATTGAATGGCTTTTAAAATGGTTGAACCCGTCGAAACTCCATCGTCGGTAATAATAACTGATCGACCTTCAACATTTTGTTCCGGCAATATGCCTCTTATGAGGTGCTTTTGTCTCAACAATTTTGATTTTTGCCTGACCACTTCTTCTTCGATCATGCGCTCAGAGCAGCTTTTTACTCTAATGTGATCGTGCAAAAAGACCTCGAAGTCTTCCGAGAGTGCACCCATAGCAATTTTTTTGTCGAATGGATGGCGAATTTTGCGACTGAAGACGACATCAAAATCAAAGTCCATTTCTCTAGCGATTGCGATTGCAGTTGGAATGCCACCATTGGGGATACCCAATACAATTGGTTGCTCGAAGGTCAAAAGTTCTAGCTTCTCTACAAGCTGACGACCAGCTTCTTGTCTGTTGTCAAACATATCTAGCCCTTTCCTTTAACGTTCCCAGTAAACTCTCTCAACCAGCGCAAACAGCCAACATTAGTAAAATTTCCTACGGCTTAACTTCTGCAAGCGATATGCCATCACCATAACCCCCCTAAATTAACTAGCTGGCCAAAAAAGTAGCGCAGCATTTGCCGCTAAATGCATCTCACTTGTAAGATATGCCTCGAAAACTTGTTGATTTAGCTTAGCTTTTTGGGGAAGCTCGTAAACTTACAAAAATGTCGATTTATCTAATCTTTAAAATAGTTTAGCGAAGTGGACACCAATTCTTTCTTTGGTTAGCATGTTTGTAGGCTCAATCACCAGTATTGCCCTCGGTCCATCCTAAAAGCAGGCCCAAATGTTAATTGTGGAGATCTCAAAATGAATGACAAGATTGTCACGGTAAATGTCAAAGCAGCTCAGAAAAAACTTAAGAACGCCACCTACAAAGCAGCCACTGAAATCAATGACCGCGTCAAGACTTCAGCAAATGCTGTAAAAAAAGGTATTTTTAAGCGCAGTAATAATGCAGCCCAGAAACTTTTTGATGCTGGCATCAAACTGACAGAAAAACAACTGGAAGCTCTTAAGACTGCCAAAACCAAAGTCAAAAATAAATCCAAGTAAACCGCAGCTCCGGAGGTTCCGGAGCTCCCCCCTTTTCTGCGTTATTTCATAGACTTAATAATAATCTTGACGAGCATCCTCGACTGCTTGATAACAGAGCTTCGACGGGTCATTTTCGCTGCAACCCAGCCAGCCCTCAACATAAATTTCTCGCAAAACGATGGAGTCTGTTTTAGTGCATAATCAAACGAAACCTTGGGTGGTCCTCAAATTTGGTGGGACTAGTGTCGCCTCAAAGGCGAAATGGCAAACCATTCATCAGGTCGCTAAAGACCTCGTTTCACAAGGGAAAACCCCTATTCTTGTCTGTTCTGCTGTTTCGGGGATTTCTAATAAGCTCGATGCTCTGGTTAAGGCAGCAGAACAAGGGACTCATCAGGACTTATTGAAAGAAATCAAAGAAACCAATCTGAACCTGGCTAAAGAGCTCGATCATCAAGATACAACTATTATCGATGAAGAACTCACAGAACTCGATCGGATCATCCAAGGAATCTCACTGATCGGCCAAACAAGCCCGCGCATTACTGCTAAAGTCATGGCTATGGGCGAATTAATGTCGACCAAAATCGGCGCCAAATGGCTGCAGAACTGTGGATTAAAGTGCAGCTGGATGGATGTTCGAGATGTTCTAGAGGCCAAAGAACTTGATGAGGGTTTTGAGTCGCAAGAGTATCTTTCGGCTGTTTGTGAAGCCGGCCCGGACTTCAAACTTCAACATACAATGGCCGACATGGTCAGCGACGTTATCGTCACACAAGGTTTTCTCGCAAAAAATGCAGCAGGCCATACGGTACTTTTAGGACGTGGTGGTTCAGACACCTCGGCGGCTTATATCGCTTCTAAGCTCCAAGCTGAGCGCCTAGAAATTTGGACCGATGTTCCGGGTATGTTTACTTCTAACCCAAAAGTCATTCCTTCTGCCCGACTTCTTCTCAATCTGGATTTTGACGAAGCGCAAGAATTGGCAACAAGTGGTGCAAAAGTCCTTCACCCACGCTGTATCGAACCCTTGCGTATTGACAATATCCCGCTTCACATTCGATGGACCGATCGTCCCGACTATCAACCTGCAATCATAGGCGGTCCTCAAAAAAATCAATCTCCAAAGGTAAAAGCGGTTCTTAGTAAAAAAGGCACTATCCTCATCAGCATGGAAGCGATCGGCATGTGGCAAGCCGTAGGGTTTTTGGCTGACATTTTTAAAACATTCCAGAGATTTGGACTTTCCATCGATCTTGTCGCTACTTCTGAAACAAACGTCACCGTTTCTTTGGATCCACAGTCGAATGTTTTAGAAAACAAAGTTCTTGATCGCCTTATGAACGAACTTTCGCAATTCTGTATTCCCAAAAAGATCAGTCCCTGTGCCACCGTTAGCCTGGTTGGTAAGAATATCCGCGCCATTCTTCACGAACTTGGCCCTGCCTTTGAGACTTTCGAAGACAAGCGTATTTATCTTGTTTCACAAGCTGCTAGTGATTTGAACTTTACTTTCGCCGTCGATGAAAGCGAAGCTGACAGGCTAGCAAAATCGCTACATGCTCTGTTCTTCTCTGTTGCTACTTCAGAAGACTATTTTGGTGATACTTGGTCAGATTTATTCATCAAGAAGGACGACCAGAAAGGTGAGCAAAAAAATCAGTGGTGGAAGGAAAAAAAGGATCAACTTCTATCCATAACACGGTCTTCATCTCCTGCTTACGTCTATGACAGGGCAACGATGTTAGACCAGTGCCAACGGCTGAAGAACCTCTCTTCGATCGACCACGTTCACTTTGCCATGAAGGCTAATCCGCATCCTGAAATTCTAAGGATGTTCTACCAGCAAGGCTTGGGGTTTGATTGCGTTTCTGAAGAAGAGATTAAGCATCTTCAGCAGCATGTGCCAGACTTAGACGCACAACGCATACTTTTCACACCTAATTTCGCCCCGATCAATGAGTATAAGTTCGCTCTTGAATTAGGCTGTCGTGTGACTCTTGATAATCTTCATCCCATCGAAAAACATCCTGATATATTTGCAGGAAAAGAAATCCTCGTCCGCATCGATCCAGGAATCGCAAAAGGCCATCATAAACACGTAAGAACGGCAGGACCTCAATCCAAGTTCGGCGTCGCACTTAGTGAAATAGCGACTTTGAAAGAGCTTTGCACGAAACACAAGATCAAGGTTATCGGTCTTCACTCCCATGTGGGAAGCGGCATCCAGAGCCCTGAAACATGGGCAGAAATAGCGACTTCCCTTGCCGCTATTGCGGAAGAGTTTCCAGAGGCCTATATCCTTGATTTGGGTGGCGGACTTGGTATCGCAGAAAGACCGGGACAAAAAGCTCTCGATCTGGAGGCTGCTGCCGAAATTCTCGGACGCTTTAAAGAATCGAATCCGAAGTTTCAACTGTGGATTGAACCCGGTCGCTTCCTGGTATCTGAAGCGGGCGTTCTTCTTTCGAGAGTAACGCAAATAAAGTACAAAGGTGAGAAAACTTTTGTCGGTCTCGATACAGGTATGAATTCTCTTATTAGGCCACCACTATACGGGGCTTTTCATCAGATCGTAAATCTCGACAAATTCGAAAAACCCAACACAATCGTCGCTGACGTTGTTGGACCCATTTGTGAGAGTGGCGATGTCATGGGACATTCGCGCCAGCTTCCAGAGACGGAAGAAGGCGATACGCTTCTCATTGCAACGGCGGGCGCCTACGGTCGTTCAATGAGTTCACACTACAACTTACGTCAACCTGCAGAAGAACACCTAATTTAAGATCTTTTTCACTTTAGCTAAATCGTTTGTAATAATGGCAACACTTATGAACGATTTTGCTGTCTCAACATCCGAAGTGAGATAGACCCCGCTGCGCCACTTGCCTTGATATACCTCCTGAGGAAATAACTGTTTCAGTGTAGCTTGCCATGCTGAAAAGTCAGAGAAACCTTTCTTTTGAAGTTCCGCAAGTGATTTAATGACCCACACACCATTACTGCGGGTACTGATTCTTTTTGTGAGTTCACCAGCGATCATCCCCATGCTGAAACGTGGATTAACTTCAACGATGGGCTTCAAACCGAATCTATTTTTCTTTTGATTCAGATAGACGACCATATCTATACAGAAAGGGCCAGAGTAATGATGTTCAGAGAGTCTTTTGCCCACGTAGCGTCCGACTTCTTTGATGAAATCCTGCTTACCATGAAACCACTGCTTAAACTCTTGTGACTTATCAGTTAAATAAGACCCTAAGACATGGCCCAGGTATTGGCCCTGTGGAGAAGTTAAAGCTTCCATTATATGTTTTATCGAGACTTTGCCTTGATCATCGACCTTTGCAATAAGACTCAAATCTAATTGTTTCGTAAGCCAAGGCTCAACGACTACCGCACCCTGCTGTTCTAAAATCTTAGCCAACCAGCGCTGTTGCCTATGATCAAGGGGCTCCTGATGTTTGACGCGTAACTGATCGCGACCGCTTGCGGCAAAATCCGCTTTGATAACAATATGCTCGTAGCCAAGACTATGAAAATGTTGGCGCACCTCACTGACTTGTTCTCGACTAGAGGCAGCTAAGCCACAGATTTCCTCTGCACCAAAATCTTCACTTAGTCCTTGTTGGGCTTTATAGAAGTCTTTAAGAATTTTTTGGTCCCAACTCTTAGAGAAACACTCTCTAAAAGACTTCAGTCTCGACCCTAAACTTTCGAGACGGTCTCGTAACACTGCTGGATTACGTGTTGGCTTAAGCTTTTCCATAAAAAATTCACGGCTAGCGGGTGTCCACCCCCACGGTTGAAAGCTTTCGATATGCCGGTTTTCAAGACTTTCCTCAACACTCAAAAACTGCGGGAGAGAAAATCCATCATCTGACAACTGGCGCAAAAACTCCCCAGAAGGTTTACGATGGACAAGAACAATATCGTCACGATGACTAAGAATCTGCAAATTTATGCCTAGATCACAAAGCATGTCTTTTTCAAACTGAACGATCCTTGTCCTCTTTTGCTGAGCAAGCCATTCCCATTCGCAAAACGGATTGAAATACCAAACTTGCGGCGGCCGCCCTTTACTGTGCGAGAAAACGCGCAGCTCGTTTATATAATCTTCGCTCAATCCTGCTATTTGCCTGGCCTTTTCACAGAACATCATACCCTTTGCTCGCGCCGGTGTTAGAGGCCAAAGAAGAGAACTTTTAAATGCTTGCCAATCACTCTCTTTATGACTCTTCCATTTCTTAAACCAGCCGACACCGAACTTGACATGACCGATCTCCTCTAAAAAGACGCGTTCAAGAATTTTTGCTGTCTCATGATCGCCAATCTTAGCGAAGGCATTTTGGTAGTGGGCCGAATAA
>CAZBDM010000082.1:7619-12284 GCA_964490675.1 uncultured Oligoflexales bacterium | reverse complement strand
TGGGACGCTAACTTTAAAGCATGTTTTCGAGGTGGACCAACAGTCAAACCTCTCCTATGTCGTTGAATATATGAGCAATTTAAAGGACAACCCGCCTATCAGACTTCATCACGTCGATGCGGATGCGGTCAAGGGAGAGTTGATCATGGGGAATTATACGGCAAGCTATTTTATGAAGGCGATTCATGGCCAAAACTGTGAACGTTGTTACGTTCCCGGTGCATCGATGAGTTATGGCATTCTCGAAACTGGTCGTCGTATGGCCAATGAAGATGAGCAAAAGATTTTTGACACACTGATTAAAGCTTACTGATTGACACAAAATCCACAGATGAAACGAGTTTGAAGTGTTTGTGTTGTAAGGATTATCTTACAGGAATGGTGCGAAGGGGGGGACTTGAACCCCCACGGCTCGCGCCACACGCCCCTCAAGCGTGCGTGTCTACCAATTTCACCACCTTCGCATGTCCCGTGTCAGGGATTATTTCTCTTCCGTTGCAGGCTTGGATTCTTCCGACGATTTCGCTGGGATTGCGGAATCTGGAGCTTGTGATTCACCCGCTTTGGTTTCTTCAGTTTGTTTTTGAAGCTTTTCAGAAAGGCCGACTTTACCCCCTCCACCTTGAAGAACTGTCAGAGAGATAGAAGTCACCATAAAAATACCGGCAGCTGCATATGTGAGCTTACCGAGAAAGGTCGTTGCACCACCGGCACCGAAAACCCCTTGCGTATTTCCTCCACCGAAAGCTGCAGAAACGCCACCTTGGTTACCGCCTTGGATAAGAACGACGAGGATCATAAAGAGAGCGACTAGGATATGGATAATGACAACTAGTGTTTCTAACATTCTATACTTCGCCTTTTTGAGAAGAGTGGTGGCGCCTCCCAGAATCGAACTGGGGACACGAAGATTTTCAGTCTTCTGCTCTACCGACTGAGCTAAAGCGCCGTGGCCACAAGACTTAAGTTTTTAGACTCTTGATGGCATTTAGTCAACGGGTTATCTTGGGTCGGCAGAAATCTTTTTGTGGCTGCCCATTGTCTTATTTAGACAGTCATCACTCTAATTTACAAAAGGGATGAAATTTTAACAATGACAAGCACTAACGAATCGATGCCTCTTTTTATTGCAGGCCCATGTGTAGCCGAGTCTTTTGATCTACTCGACGAAGTTGCTGGACACTTTAAAGCTCTAAGCACAGAGCTTGGATTTCGCTATGTCTTCAAAGCAAGTTTCGATAAGGCAAACCGTTCTTCCATATCGAGTTACCGTGGTCCTGGAATGAAAAAGGCCTGCCAGTGGTTTTCTGACCTGAAAGAAAAACACGCGGTGGAAGTGATTACAGATATTCACTTGCCAGACCAGGCCGGTGAGTTGGCTGAGGTTTGTGACATCCTTCAGATTCCAGCCTTTCTCTGCCGCCAGACGGATCTTCTCGTAGCTGCTGCTGAGACGGGGCGCACGGTAAATGTTAAAAAAGGTCAGTTTATGCCGCCGGCATCGATGGCCAATGTCGTCGAAAAAGTAAAAATGGCAGCCGAGCAAAAAGGTCATTCAGCAAAGGTCATGCTAACGGAAAGAGGCTTTAGCTTTGGCTATGGGGATCTTGTCGTCGATATGAGATCTTTTGCCGTTATGGCTAAAAATAAGGTTCCCATCATTTTTGACGTCACCCACTCTACCCAGCAGCCGCCAGCTAGCGAGAAAAGCTCAGTTTCTGGAGCAAACCGCTGTTACGCACCACTTCTTTCAAGGTCAGCGGCAGCGACCGGTTATGTCGATGGCTTCTTTCTTGAATCACACCCTAACCCAAAAGAGGCAAAAAGTGATGCAGCCTCACAACTAAGCCTCGGTCAGGCGACAGAGCTCATTAAAGGGGTGCTACCCCTTCTTAAAGAAGCTAAGAATCAAGTCATTAACGACCAAAATTACTTGGATTAGACAAGCCTATTTGTGATTGAAAATCTGTTTTTGTTTGCCTGCTTCAGTTATTTCTAAGCGCTGAAGCTTGTCTTTATCTGATGGGTTTTCAAGGATATACCAGGCGACGTTAGCATCGCTGCCGGCGCCGCTTACCGTTAACGAGTAGAGAGTAAAGCTCCCCGGAACACCACTAATCGTCTGACCTGTCAACTTGGCAACGGCAGAACAGCTAAATCCGTCACTTATGACCGTTCCATTAGAATTGACTTTGTTGATCTCATGATCAGTTGTTTTCGGAGACTTTTCTTTAATGTAGTAAGGGTAAAAGCTGCCGTTGTACTTAAGAGCCCAGCGCGTATTTGGCGAGTCCCATTCGGCAGAAATGGTTTCTGTTTTAGATTCATTCTCAAGCTCGATGGGAGAGGCTAGATCTCCAGCGAATAGGGAGCCGCAGCTTGCTGTCATAAGGTCTAGGTAACGGTAAGAGTAACCCATTTCGGTGGTGGTTTCTTGAGCTCCATTTCCTTGATCAAACTCATCGCCTGAGCTGTTATCGCCAATGTCGCTCTTTGATTGTTGAGGACCGTCATTGATAGACCCTGGGCTTGCGCCATCTTGTGCAGGAACGTCTTGTTGTGGGTTTCTTTTGGTGGATGTTTCATCTTCACCAGTGCTCCAACCATTGCCGACTTCAGTGCCACAACCTGACGTCGAAACGAGAAAAACCAAGCTTAACATTAAAGTTAAGAAGGTGTTTTTGTGATTCGATGGTTGCGCCAACATGTTTACAGTTCTCCCAGAACGTTCCTGTTAGATGTATTCGGAATTTTGTCAAAAAACTTTAGAATTAAATGCAAACATCTAATAAATTAACTGGAATTTAAATAAAGTGTATTCTTGTTTTGGTCTATGCAATAGTCTTACCTATACTAAACCAAATAAAATTGATGCCTTAGAAAAGGCGCTGTATTCTTTTAGGGGGCGATAAGCCCTGGAAGATCGAAAAGTGGCAGGTATAGGGAAACCGCAATGACCCCGACAATTCCGCCAATGATTACGATGAGAATGGGCTCAATCATAGACATCATCGTCTGTATGGCCAGTTCGACTTCTTCTTCGTAAAAAAGACTTACCTTAGCTAGCATCGCATCAAGGGAACCGGTTTCCTCACCAACAGCCACCATAGATGTCACCATTTGAGGAAAAAGCCCGCCTAGCTTTAAGGGCTCTGAAAGTTTGGCACCATGTTCAAGAGCAAATCTAACTTTAAGAATAAATTCTTCTAATACTTTGTTCCCGGATGTCGTTGAGCAGATCGTTAGAGCTTCTAAGACGTTTACCCCAGAAGAAAGCATCGTCGCCATCGTTGAGCAAAATCGTCCGACCGCAATTTTGGTCATAAGGAGCCCTATTCCTGGTGCTTTGAGAAGAAATTGATCAAAGCTTTTACGACCGCTTTTGGTTGAAATCCAAATTCTAAAAGAAAGAATACTGGCGACAAAAATCCCAACAAAAAAATCCCACTTGTCTATCAGTAGATCTGAAATGAAGATAACAATTTGAGTCATTTGTGGAAGTTCAGCTCGATTTTGGGAGTACTGTTCAACAAAGACAGGAACAAGATACACCATTAAAAGAGTCAGTACCGCGATGGCCACGCCGACAATGATAAGGGGGTAAGCCATTGCCGACTTGACTTGTGAGCGGATTTTTTCTGCTTTTTCGATGTATTCTGTGAGCTTTTGTAAGATGCCGTCAAGGTTACCACTGGCCTCACCAGCTCTAATGAGAGCTATGTATAGCGAATCAAAAACCCCCTTGTGGTTGGCAAGAGCACTCGATAGCTTGACACCATTCTCGATATCTCTTTTGACCATTTTCAGAATTTTCATAAAAACGCGCGAATCTTGCTGTTCAGATAAGATTCCGATGGCTTGAATCAGTGGTACGCCACTGCCGATCATAGTGGCGAGCTGCTTAGTGAAAACAATAATGTGTTTGGCGGTTGGTCTATTACCCCAAAGTGAGATCTGGATATTACCGTTACCGTCGCGGTAGATAAAATCACCGAAGATTTCAGTCTCTTTAACATCAAGATCTGTATCATCTACCTTAATCACAAGGGGCTTAAGACGCATTCTCAGCAGTTGTCTTTTAACGGCGGCTCGACTTGCTCCACTAAGAGATCCCGATTTCATTTGTCCGTTTTTCGCAATTGCTTTGTAATAAAAACGCGCCATTTACCTGTGTCCTAAAATCTTCGTCTTACTTTCGGTTTTGAGTTCATTATCGGAGTCACGTACTTTTTTAGAAGTGACTGAAGTTCATTGATATCTGATGACTTCGAAAGGGCCATTTCTGGGGTGATCCTTCTTTGGTGAACGAGACTAACAAGTGACTGATTCATCGTTTGCATGCCTGTTTCGTCTTGGCCGGCCTGCATCGCCGAGTAAATTCCATGTAGCTTATTCTCTCTAATCATCGCTCTAATTCCGGTTGTAGGGATCATAATTTCCATGGCTAGGGCTCTGTTACTATCAATGGTCGGAATAAGAAGCTGTGAGACGACGCCGATCAGACTAAAAGAAAGCTGTGTGGTCACCTGCCCTTGTTGGTGGGGAGGAAACACATCAATGACCCTCGTTAATGTTGCAATAGCCGAACTTGTGTGAAGGGTGGCGATCACAAGATGGCCGGTTTCGGCTGCTGTGATGGCAAGAGAAATGGTCTCCAAGTCTCTA
>CAZBDM010000082.1:0-7609 GCA_964490675.1 uncultured Oligoflexales bacterium | reverse complement strand
AAGCTCACCTATCATGATGACGTCAGGGTCTTGACGAAAACAGCTTTTTAAAGCTCTTGCAAAGGCAAAGGTGTCTGAACCGACCTCTCTTTGGTCGATAATACAATGCTGGTGCTGGTGAACAAACTCGATCGGATCTTCTATCGTTAAAATATGGCAGTTAGTTGTCTGGTTTAGGTGATTGATCATCGCTGCCATAGTGGTTGATTTACCGCTTCCTGTTGGGCCGGTCACAAGAATGAGACCGTTTGGTCTCTCAGCTAGGTGTTTGATAATCGCCGGAAGGCCAAGTTCGTCGATTGATTTAATATGAAAAGGAATGGCGCGGAAAGCACCTGAAACAGATCCCCTTTGCATATAAATGTTGGCTCTAAACCTAGCCAGGCCACTGACGTTAAATGACAGGTCGATTTCATGGTTTTTTTCAAATTCCTTTTTTTGCTCCGAGGTTAAGATACTGTAACAAAGAGCTTGCGTTTGAGAAGGAAGAAGCTCTGGGACTTCAAGACGAAGAAGATTACCGCCAATGCGCATTCTCGGTGGAGAGCCGCTACTGATGTGAAGGTCACTGCCACCTTGATCAATCAAAGCTTTCAATAGCTGTGGCAGTGTGTAGTTTAAATCGGTCAACCTTTCACTCCTTTCAAGATGCGCTTCGACCCGCTTGGTTGTCGTCAATTCGGTCAGCCGCCGTGGTTTTAATGACCTCTTTAGCCGTCACGACACCTTGGATCATTTTGTTGAGAGCAGACTGGCGCAGGGTTCTCATACCTGAAGCAATGGCTACTCTTTTCAGTTCCATAGAAGAAGCATTTTCAAGAATCGCCTGTTTGACTTCTTCCGATATATTTAACACCTCATGAACTGCAACACGGCCAATGAGGCCTGACTTGCCGCAAGCTGTGCAGCCTTGACCTTTATATGCTTTGACTTTGTTGACATAGTTGGGATGTATGCCGAGATTGGCCAGGACTTGCGGGGTGATGGTTTCATCGACCACCCGGCAGCGATCGCAGATTTTTCTCATAAGACGTTGCGCTGTGATTAGAGACAAAGCTGAAATAAGGTTAAAGTTTTCAACTCCCATATTTAAAAGTCTTGAGATAGTATCTGGCGCACTGTTGGTATGCAGGGTGGAAAGTACTAAGTGTCCCGTCAAAGAAGCTTTGATGGCGATCTCGGCTGTTTCAAGGTCACGAATCTCACCAACCATGATAATGTCAGGATCTTGTCTTAGAAAAGCTCTCAAAGATGCGGCAAAATCAAGGCCGATTTCAGGTTTCATCTGGACCTGGTTGATGCCTTCAAGGTTGTACTCTACCGGGTCTTCGGAGGTCATTATGTTGCTTTCTTCGCGGTTTAACTCCTGAAGAGCCGAGTAAAGAGTTGTTGTCTTACCAGAACCTGTTGGTCCAGTGACGAGTATCATGCCGTGCGGTCTAGTAATGGCACTATGAAAAACGGCGAGCTGATCCTTTTCAAAACCAAGCTGTTTCATATCGACTTTTAGAGCTGATTTATCGAGAAGTCGCATAACGATCTTTTCACCTTGGATTCCGGGAACCGTACTGACACGGAAGTCAACGGGCTTATCGCCGATCAAGATGTTGATCGCTCCATCTTGCGGAAGCCGGGTCTCAGCGATGTTTAGCCCCGACATAATCTTAATCCGCGAGATAAGAGCTGCTTGCATTGTCTTAGGCGGTTGAGCAAGTTCGATAAGTGTGCCGTCCACCCGGATGCGTATGCGCATAAAGTTTTCGTAGGGTTCAAAGTGAATATCAGATCCCCGACGCCTTAAGCACTGGATGATAACGTCATTAACTAATTTGATGATCGGGCCATCGTTCTTTTTAACTCCGCCTATTTGCTGACGGCCACCGTCTCTGCTTTCCTGTAGGTTCGAGGAGACATCACTTAGTTTGTGAAGATCGATGACTTTGCCGTAGTACTTTTCGAGGGCCTCAGTGATACGCAGCTCAGAAGCTAGCACTGGTCGCGCAAAATAGCCTGCAGAGAATCGGATTGTATCGATCGTCTTTAGGTTCAAAGGATCACCCATGGCCACAATAATATTGTTGCCAATGCGGTCTAGAGGGATGACACGAAGTTTTACTGCTAATTCAGAAGGAATAAGGTCGATGATATCGCGAGGGATATCTTTATCAGCAAGGTTGGTTGGTTGAATCCGGTAGAATTGAGAGAACATTGCAAGCAGCTTATCTTCTGGAACAAAATCCAAAATCTCTATAGCGTGCATAAGGGAGATGTTGTCACCGCGAGCTTTTCTCTCAGCTTGGGAGAATTGCTCTTCAGTCATCGCTGAGTTTGCGAGTAACAAATCTTTTATTGAACCCATATCTCTACCTAGGGCTTTTCCGTTAATAAAAGTCATAACCGTACTGATTGACTTTTTAAGATTCGGCAGAAATCCATAAAGAATTTAGGGGAGTGAATTAAGAGCGGTCTTGCAGGTAAACTTTCTTAGGGCAAATATTGCGATGTCTCAGGTAATGAGCGTTCTGTCTGGCGAGTTTGGCAAAAAAGTGAATTTCTTCAAATTCTTGGGTTTTTCTCGACTTTGTCAGCCTCGTCTTTATCGTTCTAGCCACCTCTGAGGGGTGGATAATGACACCGGTCGATAGGCGCGCCCGTCCTTCCGGATCAAAGACAAAACCTTGTAGGATGTCAGATTTATTAAACCCTTGGAAACTACCATAATCACGCGGCAAGATATGGCTTTTTAGACCTGTAACAAGATCTTTAATAGTCATCTTTATGTCTTGGATCTTAACGATTTGAAAGATCGAATGGCGATTCTTTTCAAGAAGGGAAAATTCATCGATCACTCTTTGAGGAAGCTTCCCATCTTTCAGAAAGTCTGACTGCATGAATTTCAAATAGGGAGTCATCAAATTATCGTTTTCTCTGAGATTTCCAATAAGCGGTCTTTGGAAAGTGAAATAGTCCAAAAAATAAGTCATACGTTCGTGGTAAAAAGGTTCGTCATGGAAAACTCTGCCGATGATTTGTTGAAAATCACTTAAAGCCTGGGTGAATTCTTCGATACCAAATTCGTTTTGTGCCCAATGAATGATTGTTTCAAGAAGGTCACTTAAACTGTAGTCGTCACTATTACGCAAAGCTTTGATAGGGTCTGGTGGACCGTCAATTGAAAGCTGCGAAATATCAGCCCCTCGCCCGAGAGAGAGCTTTCTGGCACTTACTGCGTGCTCGGAAGAATGATTTTTACTTTCGGTTTCCAACACCACTCGTAAACCTTATGACCAACGATGGGCAACTTAAAGGCGACCGGCATCCAAACGAATACCTGACCCAAACCACAAGCTCGTTCTGTCAGAGCTGATAACCTCATATTATCGTCATAAATTTGGTCTGTGACAATGGTAATGTCTTCATGAGGGATGTAAATTTTGTGTTTAAGAAAATGATTCTGAACGATGCGACGAATCTCGCTGGTGATTTCACTGGCTTCCCACTCGTCCATCGAATAAGTCGGGATGGTCAAATTGAAGGCAGCCCAAGTGACGCGTAAGGCAGGGTAGCTTGTCCAAATTGAACAAATGACAAAAGCTGTCAGCAGAATGCCCGACCAGTAAAGCTTTTTGAGGTTCAGTTTTACTTTTCTTGTTGCCAAAGGACCTCTGGACAATGAAGTAACCGACTTACTGTACGGCTTGCGATAAAAAGCCAATCGCTCAAGCGATTAAGGTAAATCTGACACTCTTCTCTGATCTCTTCTTGCGCGCTTAATGCGACAACAATACGTTCAGCTCTTCGACAAACACATCTTGCCAAATGGGCCGTTGAGTTTGCAGGATGACCACCTGGTAAGACGAAGTTTTTTAAAGGTTCAAGATCTGCGTTATACTCGTCCATTTGCTTTTCGAGGCGTGCAATGCTTTCTTTTGTCACCACTTGCTGTTTGCTTTTTGCTAAGACCGAGGCGGGTGTTGCGAGTTCGCCACCGATGTCAAAAAGTTCGTTCTGAATTGTTTTTATCTGATCGCAGATTAGCCTGATGTTGGTTTGGTCTTCTACAAGAGAGAGTTGATCTCTCAGAAGGGCGCAAACGGCATTAAGCTCGTCGACCGTACCGTAGGCATCGATGCGTACAGCAGACTTAGAAATTTTGTCTCCTGTAGCAAGCATCGTCATGCCACGGTCGCCAACTTTTGTATAGATCTTATCCAATCGCATGATCGAGGTCCCCATCGGAAAAGTGTTGCCGATGGCTTTAGGCTAGCGATTCATAGGCCGACGTGCAAGCAAGGAGATGCATGCGCGACGCCAATCGTTCCAATGGTACGATTGATGACTTAGCTTGCACCTTCTGAAGAACCTTCGCGTTCTTGCCAAGATCTGTTGACTGATTCTCTCAACTTGTCGGAAGGATGAAATGTCACAACGCGGCGTGCAGATATTTCAATGCGATCACCAGTGTGTGGATTTCTTCCCGGGCGAGAATTTTTGTCCTTAACGGCCCATTTACCAAAGCCAGAGATCTTTACGTCTTTGCCCTCTTCGAGCTTTAACTTGATCTCTTCAAGGATCATCTCAAGGATTTCTTTAGCTTCTTTGACAGGATAACCAACCTTATCGTGGATCATCTCAATCAAAACATCTTTCGTCAGGGTCATGGCAACTCCTTTGGAACTTTCGGCGCAATAAGTTATAATTTTCATCCTTCCAGAATGCACGACGCTCCTGGAAAACTACAACTTACTCAATTATTTTAACAATTTCTTATCTTAAGTAGAAGAAAAGTGATGAAATTTTTTCACAAAGGGGTTTTGATCGCTTCGTGAAGTTGTACGAAACGCTCCTCTGGATAGGGCTTTGAGACGATAAGGCAAATCAATGACATCCTCTAAAAAACGCGTCCTGACTGGCTCACGGCCGTCTGGCTCACCCCACATCGGCAATTATTTTGGTGCATACAGACCTCTTATCGAACTGGGCAAAAAATACGATCATTTTTTTTTCCTAGCTGATTTTCATGCCTTCAATGAGCTCGTCGGCAAAGAAAAAATGCGCAGCGATAGCCTTGAGCTTATCGCAGTTATGCTTGCTTGTGGTTTAGAAGCCGAGCACTGCACGTTTTTTGCTCAATCAGCTGTCCCAGAAGTGTGCGAGTTAACCTGGCTGCTCAGTTGTGTAGCGCCTTACGGAATGATGCAAAGATCGGTGGCCTTTAAAGACGCGCAGGCAAGGGGTAAAGAGGTTAACATGGGGATTTTTAACTACCCGATCCTTATGGCAGCCGACATTCTTCTTTACGATGCAGAACTTGTGCCGGTTGGTAAAGACCAAAAACAACACCTTGAGATGGCGAGAGATTTTGCTGTGCGTTTTAATAATCAGTTTGGTGAGGGTCTTCTTGTTGTGCCCGAACCGCTTATTTCAGAAGAGCTACCGCTGATCCCGGGAGCCGACGGTGAGAAGATGTCAAAGTCAAAAAATAATGTCATTTCCATTTTCGCATCAGATAAACAGTGGAAAAAACAAATCATGGCGATCACCACATCTTCTGAAGGGCTTGACGATCCAAAAGATCCTGATTCTTGTAACGTATTTACCCTCTATAAGCTTTTTGCCAACCATGAAGAGGTCTCCGAGATGGCCGAAAATTACAGAAAAGGCGGCTATGGGTTCGGTCACGCTAAGCTTGCTCTTCTTGAAAAGGTCAAAGAACACTTTGGTCCCATGCGTGAGAATTACGAGAAATGGATCAGTCGTCCTGATGATCTGAGGGATGTCATCCTTATGGGATCGAAAAAAGCGCGCGCCCTCGCTCATGAAAAACTAAACAAACTCCAAGAAGCCACTGGCTTCATTGGGCGTCCCTACTAATAATGATAACAATGAAAGCCCACAGCGATTTGCTGCGGGCTACAGAGATATATTTGGCGTTTTTTTACTCGTAATCAGCCAAAGCACACACAGAGCCAGCACCAACAATTGTTTTGGAGGGCTTATCGACTGAGATAGCGAAGCCGCAGCCACCAACTGAAAGATAAGACTCTTGATCTGTAACGTAGCTACCACCGATAACACCGACGGCTGACTTTCCGCCTGGCATATTGTAAACCACCATAGATAGAGCGGCACCCGTCTCACCGAGCTCTTCCATCTGAACGTCACTTTCTTTGTAAGAAAAGATCGGCTCTGGGTATGTCAGGCCAGATTTATCTTCAACGCAGGCCTTCATCTTAAAGCCTGACTGAGAAATCGTTTGCTCGGGGTTTTTGGCAATCTCCAAGGCATCCTTAAAGCAAGCTTTTACATATCCACGATTCTTGATCGAAGAACTAAACTCTCTAATTGCTGTGAGATTGTATCCGGCAGCACCGACGAAGTAACTATATTGACCTTCTATGTTGGTTGTTCCTGCCATTGTGAGAAGAGTGAGGGTTTCATTTTGCTCATAAGTTTCTGCGATTTCGATGAGTTTTTCACAAAGATCTTCTATGTTGATTTCTTTTTCCTCAATCAGTGCTTTAAGTTTTGGTTTAGAATCAATTTTTGCTATGCAATCTTCTGGGGTTTCTGTCAGTTCAAAAGAAGTCTCCTCTGATTCAAAACTTTGAACAGTTTGCTCTGCCGCTGGTTTTTCGTCTTTCGATCCTTCGTTAGATTCTGCCGCTTGTGATTCCTCGGAAGCAGGAGTCTCTTTAGCCTCATCTAAATTGACTGAATAGTTACAAGAAACAAGAAGAGAGATGCTGCCTAAAACAAGTGAGCGAGTGAGGAATTTCGTAAACATGTTTTTCTCCAATTCGTTTTCTGTTGGTTGACGACCATCTGGTGAGGTCTTAGAAAACTTATCGGCGAGATTCAAAATTAGTTTAATTTTATTTTAAAAATTTCAAATTATTATAATGATAACAGGTATTTAATGATTTAAATGCCATTCAAAATTAAAATTGATTGAATTCAAATTTTAAGACACTTGGCTTTGTGAGTTTCTGACAAGGGAACCATTTCGGGGGTTTTTCTCGTGCACTCACTCTCAGCAACTGGACATCTGGTGTGAAAGATACAGCCTTTTGGAGGAGAAAAAGGGCTCGGAAGATCGCCTTTTAGTATGATGCGCTCTCGTTTTCTCTCCTTTATGGGATCAGCTAAGGGCACAGCACTTAGCAGAGCTTTGGTATACGGATGTTTTGGTGAAGAGAAAAGCTCGTCTGTCTTAGCTTCTTCAACAATTTTTCCGAGATACATGACTGCGATGCGGTCAGAAATGTATTTAACTGCAGAAATATCGTGAGCAATGAAAATATAGGAGAGTCCTAACTCTTTTTGAAGCTCTGAGAGAAGATTGAGGATTTGTGCCTGAATGGAGACATCAAGAGCAGATACCGGTTCATCACAGACGATCACTTTTGGTTTAACTGCCAAAGCGCGCGCGATTGCCACCCTTTGTCTTTGGCCGCCGGAGAATTCGTGAGGGTACTTTTTGATATAGCGTGGCGAAAGACCAACTTTCTGCATAAGCTTACTAATCTCTCGTTCAAGCTCAGGCCTTGTCCTCGCGAGACCGTGTGTAGAGAGGGGTTCAGCGATGATATCAAACACTGACATCCTT
>CAZBDM010000081.1:10198-12368 GCA_964490675.1 uncultured Oligoflexales bacterium | reverse complement strand
ACGCTCAACACAGTTTTATGCTGTCAAAAAATCCTATGAGAAATCCGGGTTAGGTCTCAAGCGGTGGCGCTCGTGATGGGGGCGTCAACGTGCCCCCTGCAAACGCCCCCTATTATCGAGAAAAAATATGGCTGTACTCTTGTTCAAAATCATCTAGTTCCTGACAGCTTTGAGGAGGGCGTGGGTTGCCTTGGTTGAAAAAGCTTTTAATTGGTAAGACGATTTCGAGCAGTTTCTTAAGCGGGTTTTCATCCTTCGGGTTATGTTTAAAGCCATTCCATTTGATGCGAAATTGGTTATGTCGCCTGAATTCATTTGCCAGAGGCATGACACTGCGTTCGGGATCAATGAGTGTATCCTTGCTGGCGTTTAGCATAAAGACACGGTTGCCTTTTAAGCGGTGAGCCCATGTGATGGGGTCGTAAGGTGCGTATCCGAGTCTTGCTTCCTCAATATCAACGCCACCATCAGCGAATCGATTGATGACATTGATGACTTCCTCATCATCGGAAGCTTCCTGTCCGCTCTCGATCAGTCTTGCAAGTGTTCCTCCCAGGTCACCGCCACCGACATAAAGTGAATAGGCTTGAAAGTGGCCGGGGTCGATACCAGCAGACAGAGAAGAAATTATTCCACCGAGGGAAAAACCTAGCAGATAGGATTTACGCGGATGAGCAAAAGTCAATTGCGTGTTGTTAACGAGAAAGTCTTTCGCCAGGTGGATGTCGAGGATGGCTTGCTTCGAGTTTTCTCGCAATGTTTCTATGTTCCGATCAAGAAAGACATCGTCTGGATGGTTTTTTCGTTTTCCGTAGTGCGGAAGATAGACGACGAAAAAAGCAAGACGTCCATCCATATTCGCTATGACTGATGACAGGTCAACCTGGGCTTCGATTTCCCCGCTAAGATCGTGCACGACTGTGACGGTTGGGATTTTGAAATCATCTCTACAAGATTCGTACATTCTTGGAACGACGTAGTAAGCATGAACTGCGTTACTTGCGTGAATGCCAGGTCTTTGAAAGAGACTGAGAAATCTAACTCTATAGATATCAAGTTTTGAGGTTTGGTAATGGTCGTAAGTGTAAGGAATAGCTGGGTTAGAGCGTATGCGTCGATCGAGGGTTTGTCTGATATCTTGCTCGAACTGCAGTGATTGGCGGTAAATTCTTCGGAAGGTCGGTGCATCGAGGCAATCGCTTGGGCTAGAACAGGATTCGCTTCCTTTAAATAGCCTATAAATACCGTTGTAAATTCCTTTCGGGGTGACCTGGTCCCCATTCAGAGGTGTGATGTAAAAGTGTCCTGCACCACTTTTCTGATATCTTGCTTCGCATCCCGTCAGAGCGAATCCACAAAAAGCCAATAACAGACAGCGTCTGAGATCCCCTAATCTCTTCATCGTTTAATTCTCCCCTTGTTTTATGGCAGATTTTTAATTGACTGGCCAGACAAAATCAACCCTAAATGTCGGAATTCGCCAGCTTAAGGAGGGACTGCATAGTATTCGGTGAAAGAGTTTAAAACCGACTAATAGAATTTTAAACCGGAGTTAATTTTTTAAGATTGTGGAGAAGCGGGGAGCATGCTCTCTTCTGCCTCACAGCGGCCTTTATAGCGGTACGATTTGATCACTTTTCCATCAGTGATAAAGGTTTGTTTGCATTGGTAGGTTTGAAGAACGGAAAAGCCTGAATAACTGCTGTGGCTGTAAGAGGAGCCTTGTTGGATATAGATATATGCGATTGAGCCATCGGAAAGAGTGATCTTTTCGTCCGGCACCCCCCAATAAGGATGCTGCTCTAGCTCGCCAAGCTTGCGACCTTCCCAAGCGCGGAGGGCTTCGAGATCTAAAGTCGCACAACCTGCTAGGACAACGAGAATGAGTAGAAGACTGCGCTGCATAGATAGGCCATGAAGGGCAAGTATGTCTTACTTGCCTTTTTTGTATTTGCGATTGAACTTCTCAATACGACCCGCTGAGTCAACAAGGCGTTGTTTACCTGTGTAGAAGGGGTGAGAGGCACTGGAAATCTCAACGTTTATGACAGGATATTCATTTCCGTCTTCCCACTTCATCTTTTCGCTGGATGACTTGGTGGAACGAGTTAAGAAAGAATAATCGGTACCGATGTCTTTAAAAATAACAAATTCATATTTAGGATGAATA
>CAZBDM010000081.1:3374-10188 GCA_964490675.1 uncultured Oligoflexales bacterium | reverse complement strand
TTCCTCTTTAGCTACACAAACAGGCGAGTAAACTAGCCGATCTGACTAGAATTTGCAATAAAAAGTAAAGGGTTTCGCTTTTTATCGCTACCAGTCGTTGCGGTAAGCTCTGCGAAACCCTTTGAAATTCCTTGTTTTGTTGCCCAAGGAGTCTCCATCCCCTTTCCTAAACTAGCAACTTTCAAGCTATCGGCAGGACACGGGATCTGCTTAACGGTCTCGGTATTGGGATTTAAACTTTTGTCGACGGATTTCTTGTTTCAAACCACCTGAAGCGATAAATCCCCATAATATCCCTGAGGCAAAGCCGACAATATGTTGGGTATTGGCGACGTTGGGGATGATACCAACCCAGCAGATGACCAGCCAAATAACCATGATCCCGACCGTTTGCGGGTGCATTTCAAAACGGCTTTGATGGTCATAGCGAGACATCATCCAGACATACCCGAGTTGGCCGTATACGACACCAGAGAAGCCCAGAAAGGCTGGACCAGAGACGAGATACTGACTGGTATTGCAAAGAACCGCGATGATCAAAACCTGCAGGGTGAGAAACTTGCCACTTTTATTGATCTCAATTTGTTTACCGAGTTGATAAAGCCAAAGCATGTTAAAGCCAAGGTGAAGAATACCATCATGTAAAAAAATCGGCGTGACGAGCCGCCAGATTTGACCGTTAAGGATTTCGTAAAATTGTGGGCCTCTAACGATTTCGGAGTAGAAGAGTTTGTAGACAACCGGATTGTTTCTTGCCGACCAAAAGATCAGCGTCAACACAACTGATAGACCCAGGAAGATCAGCGTTGCCGTAGCCCCTCCGCCCGGACGTGAAAATACTTCCGTTCGGACATCGACAAAACGTCCTCGACCCTTGTCTTGCTCAGAACGTTGTTTGACAATCTCCTTGAGTTTGTCGAGGGCAAAATAGCGCTCGTTATCAGGGTCTTCGCGAAAATCCATCAGCAGTGATTTTGCTTTAAACAATTGATCGTCGTCATGAACCCAAACACTAAAGTTACCGGCACCCGTTTCGCGCCATTCTGAATCAATTTTTTCGCTTAATAGATAAGCGACAAATTTAACAGCCTGATCTCTGTCTTCTAATTTACCGATTTCCCGCATGCAATACTGCCTTACTTTTAAACTCGTCAAACCAGCATATGCTAGCATGGCGGTAAGCTTTTGTCCTCGTCAGTAAAGAAATGAGACCGATTTTTTGACGAGATTGCTGTGCAAAAAACAACAAGCGGTAGGCAGCAGCCTGGTGAGTTTAGGTGAATGTCTTGAGTTTCAATAGCTTTGTAAGAATTCGACAGCTTCACAAAGTTTTGGCCCTTGTCTTGCTTTAAGGAGAGGAGAAGTTCCCTAGATTTTGAAGTGATGGTTAATGGACAGCGCAGCTTAGCTGAGTATTAAATGTCCAAAGCTAGCGTCATTGTCATTGCCAAAAGTCGATGACCATGCGTGCTGGTGAATAGAAAACGTTAGGGTTATCGGGAGTCCTTGGTCGGCAGAAGTCTAAACTATGTGCCCAGCGATGTGAGCAGACCAACCCGGTTGTTGGTTTAGCAACGAGCACGGGCAACCCGAAGACATCGTGTCTTGGCTTGTAAAAGTGATAAGAAACCAACGACTCTGCCTGTTGGCAGAGATTTGGGTGGTCTTTAAGGACTTCATTAACCGTATAAGAATAACGCAGAAGCGGATAGATTTCTGTCATATTATCAACCGTCTGCTCATAAGGAATTTCTTCGGCAGCTTCTTCCAGTTTTTCAATCGCGAGGTCTAATGCGTCGTTTTTTGAATCGAGCTCGCTGACTTTCTCAAAGTGAGTGGTTAAAAATACGAGAAGTGGGTTTTCTTTTAACAGCTCGAAATAGGAACGCAGATAAGACATTCGTTTTTCTCCGAAGTAAGCCCTGCGCTTTTCTTCGTACTCTTTGGTCTCTTCCTCATCCCATTGTGCCTGAAGCTTTTCAATATCTTCAAGATGAAAGACCCTTGCAGCGTATGACCTAAAATGAAAGTTGCGAAACTCTTGATTAAGGTGATCGATGGCGAAAAAAGCTTCTCTTGGTGAGAGCGGAGTGAGTGCGGCTTCTCCCAAGAGCAGATGGGTGGGGTGAGTCACAATCGTAAGGTTTGCCTGACTGAATTGGTCGTCACTTAATGATCGATCAGAAAACTTAGCGTCGAGCCAACGACCTTCATAGTCGAGTGGGTGAGGGGCTTCATCATCACCTTTTCTGCTAAGGGCGAGCAGTTGTCTCATCGACTGCATTTGATGCTCTAAAGTGGCGAAGAAGGGCCCAACTCTCTTTCGGCAGTATTCTTCTATGGTGGGTTCTAAAGAAAGAGCGACCAGAGAAAAAACAGCATCAAAGTCTCGGTTAATACATTTTCTGATGTCCATAAATGTTTTGAGACTATCGTTCGCTTTTGCTCGCAGTCTTTCGGTGAGTTTTTTTGCCAGGCTTCTTTGTTGATCAAGGTTCAGTTTTTTGACGGAGTCAACCGACTGCGTGTGGCGTCCTTCTGAAGGGTCGATAAGGACGACGTCCTCAGGGTCGATAGCACCATAGCCTTCTCTCGCAAATTTTTCTGATGCGAAACCAGCGCAGGCAGGGAATGCAAGCTGGTTGCTTGCTAAGGCTGAGCCAGCATAAGCTGTAAAGATCAGGCTGATGATGATTTTATTCATGATTTGTTGACAATAGCGGTTACATTCTTAAAGTGACACCGAATGATACATGATTCTCACGTGATTAACAATTTGATAGCAGCAAGGATTGAGTATGAAATTTTATGGTTATCAGAAATGTAGTACCTGTCGAAAAGCATTGAGCTTTTTGAAGTCAAAGAACATCTCAAGCGAGTTTGTAGATATTACCGCCCAGCCTCCGAGTCAAAAAGAACTCAAGGCGATGCTGAGATCCTATGATGGCAATATTAAGAAGCTTTTTAATACCTCGGGGCTGGTTTATCGAGAGATGGGTCTTAGCAAAAAAATCAACGATTTATCCGATGACGACGCTATCAAGCTTCTTGCCGAAAACGGTAAGCTCGTAAAACGCCCTTTTATTTTTATCGGTGAAAGCGGTCTTGTCGGCTTCAAAGAAGAGGAATGGGAGGAAGCCTTAAAAATTCAATGAGATACATCAGCAAACGGTGTCTCGCGGCACCGGTCCATTCCCACCTGTAAAAATCTTAGTCAGTTTTCTCAATTTTTAGTCAGCCCTCAGATTGTAAAGCCCTAAAAAGATTGTCGTTAATTCTCTAAAAATTGGACTCTAATTTGCAGAACCTTTCTTTGTAGACGTCTGTCTGTTCAGAGAACCCCCACTAGGTCTCTTCACTACCACCGCAAAGATTTCAGATTTTGATCCCCGAAGGAAACGACCATGAATCGCCTGCTGTTTTTTAAACACATTGCATTGTTGATCCCCCTCACCGCTTGGTCGCTGCATGCCCAGGCAGCCGATACAAGACCCTTATCAAGTCTCGACACGCAAGGGTTTGCAAGAGGAATATCGGCTAAAACTC
Source organism: uncultured Oligoflexales bacterium (assembly GCA_964490675.1). GTDB lineage: Bacteria > Bdellovibrionota_B > Oligoflexia > Oligoflexales > JAWKNZ01 > CAZBDM01. The sequence continues at coordinate 6,642 of CAZBDM010000081.1, read as the reverse complement.
TCAACCATCTCGAGGCTGCAACAGCGATCTCTTATGAAAGAGCTGGTGACATCGTTGAGGGAAGGGAAGTCTTAGATCCTAACGATAGTCAAGACCAGGCGTATCATTCGAAAGCTTTGAAAGATTTCCAAAAGGCTCACGTTACCGCAGCTTTGGGCTTATGGGAATGGCTTGAACTCAACCTAAGCAGTGCAGTGACCTATGAAGACATGGAAGCTCCGACGAGAGACAAAGCTTTTAATCTTGAGTCGCAAGAAGAAAAAGACGCCTGGCGCGATCAGTTTAAACAGACAGGTTATGCTGGCAGCACTTTGATGGCAAAATTTTCTGTCTTCAGCTCAAGTGGTTTTGATATCTCATTAGCAAGTTTTGTTGAAGAAGGGACCGGTCATCGTAACCGTTATAGTCTCAGCCGCTCGTCAAGTTCGAAACTTGGTTCTATTCTCGCTGCAACTTACGAAAAGGAACAACTCGGTAAAATAAATGTCTACGCAGGGTATCGAGATCGCGATGAAGAACAGGTCGGTCGTTTACGCTTTGCCCAAGAGTACTTTTTGGGAACAGACATTGAATGGCAGGTGCACTCTCTTGCGTCTTTGCAGATCGGAAGTTTTACGAGACAGTTGCGGGTTGCCAAGCTGGAAGAAGATAAGCCTTGGGGGAGCCCTTACCGATTCGATCAGAGCGTCGAGCTCTTCGCCGGTGCCAGTACTTATGTGTCGAATGTCAAACTAACGCTTTATGGAGGAACAAACCTACCAGGAAGCAGTGGTATCGATCGCTCTCAACAAAATTTTGGTATCAAGATCGCTGTAGCTACCGATGCGGTTAAGTCTAGCGCTCCAGGAGAGCAAGATGAGAAAAAAGTAAGTAAACCTGAATCTGACAAAGAAGACGAAAAAGCTTCTCCCACCCAACAAGATCGAGAAGACAAAACAGATCAGGCACCCGAAGAAGAACCAGCAGAAGATTCAAAAAAACAACCAAAGGGTAAAGAAAAAGAAGATCTAAATGGTCACGGCGATTTTAGAGATGAGATTTTTGCCGATGATAAAACAGTTAAAGACTCGCTTAAATCGGGGCCGAAGGATGATTTTGACCGAACCATTGAAGGTATAAAACAGCAAGAAAAGGAAGAACTTGCTCGCAAGAAAAGAGCTGAAAAAAGAGAAAAGTCGATTGAAGACTTACAAAGAGAATTAAAAGACCTAAAAATTGCCGAAGAACAGGCAGAAATTGAACGAGAAAAACGTCGGAAAGTCATGCAAGCAGCTGCGCAGAAGCGAGCGTTAGCACGTGAAAAGAGAGAGCAAGGGCGCCTTAATAAACTAAGAAAGAAGGCCGAAAAAGACGCTAGACTCGATGAAGTAACGATCGATGACACCAGTTGGTATGGCCTCGATGAAAATGACTTTTAACAGGTTGCTACCGATCAGTAAGGGATCATGTAGGGTGCGTGTTGTGATCCAAAAGGCCACTCAAAAAAATTCTCACTACCCTCGAAATCATAAGGACTTGCTAAAGGGGTGATCCCATCTAGGATGATGGGGCTGCTGATGTCGCAGGATATAAATTGCGGTCGTATTATGAAGTTGTAAAAGCTATGGTGTTGATACAAGAGTAATCTCCCGAAGGCGCGCTGTCGATGATCAGAGAAGTCGCCGAGATAATCAGGTTCTGAACGTCATCTACTCTTGAAATATTTCCTACTTCTAACGAAGCATCCACTCCCACTAAGTTGGAGGAAGGAAAGTCTTCGTGAAGGATTCCCCCAGCTTTTCGGTCGACCCTAAAGAAACCCGACTGAAAATGAGCTTCATAAGGCGTGTGGATGATACGAACAGCTAGACTGATTGCCGTTTGCATCCCTAAAAGGGATTTATATTCGCGATCAGAAATTAACATTTCTTTCGCTAATGTCTGGTCTTCGGGGTCTTCACTTCTCACGTTTTCGATTTGATCGTTAGCAATTGCCAGGTTATGTCCGGTGAGTTGGGCGTTTTCTGCTACCACATCGACAAAATCAGCAAGGTATTTTTGCATTGCATTGTGCTGTCTTTTTTGAACTTCGAAGTAAGTTAACAGTCCATCGACGATTGGGTTGATGATACGGTGGTCCAAATCTCGATAGAAATGTAAAAGCTCATGAACAATAACGATCGCTTGTTCGGTTGTCGACTTTACTTTCTTGAATAAGATATCCGGGTTGACCTCAATGACTCTTATGTTGACCCAACCCGGTGTACCGTCGTCTCTATCGAAGAAAATTTTGCGCGTATAAGCGCAAGCGCCTTGAAAGCTGATATGTTCTTCCTCGTGCGCTAGATCGTTACATCCAGGCTCGTTGGTTTTAAAAAAGTAGACGTGCTTGAAGTTCTTTAAATCAGCGAATCTGCAGAGATCACGGCTGCCATTGTTTTCAATGTAAGGCATACAGCGCAGCGTGATGGCATTGATGACATCCGAAATCCTCTGCTTAAGACCAGGATAGACGTCGAAGTCAAACTCTTCTATGTCGTCGGGGATCTTAAACCTATCATCGTCGGGATAGCCGCTTGCGATAAAACAATCGTCGGGATTGTCGTCTTTACATAAAATGGTCGCACCGTCTCCAGCGGTTCGTTGTCCGTAGGCAACTCCCGAGCTGATTAAGAAAACGAAAATGAGCAAAAACATGTTCATGCCTCATCCTTTTCGGTCTGTCTAAACAAGTATAATCCAAGGGTGTGGACGTCTTGTCTGTCGTTTTTATAGGAGGAATGAGTCAGATAATCAACGACCTCATTCTCAAATCGCCTCAGGCGGCGGATAATTTCCTTGTGTTCTTCAGGGTGTAGAGCAAGAGTGGTTGCGCAAAAAAAGCGCTCGCCAATCGGCTGCATTGTGACAGCATCGAGAGCTCTTTTGAGGATTTGTTTGTGGTGACTTTTAAGGGCGTCCGAAGGGACACCGTGACCGGTCGTTGAGCCTTCCTCGGCGACAGTCAATGCGCCTTCTGGATTCTCGACAATAAGTCCCGTCTGTTTCAAACGTTCCATAGCTTGTTTGGTGACGAGGGTGCTAATGCCCAGTTTTTTAGCGATCCATTCAGGGTTGCTTTTGAAGTTTTTCAGTTTGAACATTTCTAGAATGGCGTAGTGATACCAATCTGAAATGAATTTAAAGACATCTATATCAATCTTTTTGAGGGGATTAACGTAAGATAAAGTCAATAACTTTTGGCGAGCCTGCTTTTTTAAAGCGGCTGAACGCGCGTCTTCGGTCAACA
>CAZBDM010000081.1:2223-3364 GCA_964490675.1 uncultured Oligoflexales bacterium | reverse complement strand
CGAAATATTCCTTTTCTTGTGTACTACCGAAAAGTTTGTCACTGATTTTCCGCGCTGACTTTTCAGACAAACCTTCTTTCGAATTAAGGATTCGGCTCAGCCTTGAAGGGGAAAGATCGAGATCGCGTGCAAAGGCCCGCAGGGAGTAACGACTGTTTTGATTTAGCCGTTGTTCAAGCTGGTTACGCAGTATAGAGCGGTATCCAGAAGAATGTGTTCGTGTTTCCAAGTCTCACCTCACCAGTTCTAACGATTGCAATTGGGACCTTAGTGAACTCAGATTAAAATTTCAACAGTTTCTCACAACGAGTTGTTGTGTCGTGCTGCTTACCCAACAATTTCCCCAATTATCCTGTGCTGTTAATGTGAAAAAAAAATTTACGCAACAGATTGTTGCTGCTGGGTATTGACCTGCAGGAGACGGGAGATTATGTATTCGCCATCCCGGCGATGGACAAACGGTGTTCTCCCGGATGGCGACGATGCTGGTGTTGGTTTCACGTTTGAATCAAACGGATCATCACAAGCCATTTTTGAAGTTGTGTCTCCAAATTTTGTATTTTCTGACACAGCAATCTCCTGCTCAACAAGCACAGCAGTACTAAGAGTCCCTGAGAACTCCTTTGGGGGAGAGACCTTCGGTCTCTCCCTTAACTCTTAGAAGAACTGTTGAACTCCGAAGCTGATCGGCTTTTCGTCGGATCCTTTGTAAGGGCGAGCAAAGTCGATGCGGCCGACGAAACGATAAATCTTCGGCGAGATAAACCGCAAGCCCGTTCCATAACTAGCTCCACTGATACCTTCGTAACCTTCATTATTCATGTAGACCGAAGCAATGTCATGGAAAACGACGTGCTGGATGACCCACCAGGATCCGACATAACTAGGAATGCGATACTCGAGGTTAGATAGCCAATAGTTATTGCCACGAAAACGTGCGTCGCTAAAGCCTCGCAAGCGATCCAGTCCTCCCACATAGAAATATTCTTGATCCGATTCAGTTAGACTTCGTCCACCGGCGAGGCGCACTCCAAGAGTCGACTGCAGAAAAAGGTCTTTGTAGTAGAGGCCTTCTACCTCTGCAAGATGAAAGGCTTTGCCGTTATCCTCGTCTTCCGAGGCGTTGTAGCGATACTTTTGT
>CAZBDM010000081.1:0-2213 GCA_964490675.1 uncultured Oligoflexales bacterium | reverse complement strand
CTTTTGAGCGCCAACTGCCATAGTTGATGCGACCCAATGTTAAATCATACCCGACCTGGATGGCATGACGATCGTCGGGAATAACGTCGTCATCTTGTTTCTGCAGTTGCTCGTCTTCGACATAACGTGTTGAGAATTTGTCGCGATGGGAGTCGACGTTGATACTGGTTTTGAGCCATGATAGCCACTCTTTTTGCAGAGCAATCGATGCTTTGTTTCTGGTCTGCAAGTAAACAGCTTCTTGCTTGAGAGAATCACCGAAATTCTCGTAGAGGGTTCGCAAACGATTCACTTGCCAAAGGTCGATTGATAGCTTTAAACGTTTACCGAAAAGCCTTGGATTACGAAACCAAATAACACCAGAGTCGGTCTCGCCAAGTCTTTCGTACTGACCGCCAGCCTCCAAAAAAAGACCGAAGACATTAATATCATAAGCACCAAGAATCAATTGATTGACCCCACCACCACTATTAAATTTAGCGATTGGAATCGTCGTCCACCTTTCTTCGATGTGGAATGTTGAGGTTTGTTGCGCTTCGTTAAACTCGTGACTGACTTTGGCAAAGAGATGAGTGTTATAAAGTCTTTGAATGCTTTCGGTGATCGCTTCTGCAGTAATCGTATCGCCTTCTTTATAGGTGAGTTCTCGTCTGACGACTTTTTCGTTGGTGCGATGTAAGCCTTCAATCAAAATCCTTTCAACTTTGAATGAATGTTGCTGCTGTTCAGCAGAAAAAGCTGACCAGCTGTTGGGCAAACTTAAAATAGACATGAAGCTCGTCATTGCGATCATATTTTTAAAACTTAGATTTGCGATCATGTCAGTAGCCTTTAATGTCTCTAAATGTGGCAAGTCTCAAGGTTGTCTTTGATTGATTCGTAAAATCTACCCATTGGTTACAATCTAGCATCTTAATTTTTGCAGTCTGTTAAGAGGCTGCTTTGAATGCTTTTATTGGCTTCGGTTTGAGATTTACCAAGCTTACGAGTATGACACAGCAGAGTCACCAATTCATTCTTTTATGATGTTTTTAAGGCATTGTAATCATAGGTTTAAAATGCATTCTTTGAGGAGAGGTTGAGTATTAGGCTCATTAAACCGCAAGCTCTTCCGATGGACAGAGGGAGGCAAAAGTGATCTGTCTCACGAGATGTTGACTGTGGTAAAATAATTTTACGAACCACCTCTAGGAGTAGTCCATTGTCACGCAAAGTACTGATTATTGACGATTCGAACCTTATCAGAACCCAATTACGCTCCATTCTTGCCAATATGGGATTTATGATTCACGAGGCTAAAGACGGCCCTGAAGGAATCGAACAACTCAGAAAGCTTAAAGACGAGCTGACGCTGGTGGTGACCGATTACAACATGCCAAATATGACCGGTATTGAAATGATTGAAAATTACCGCGAAGAATTTGGTGAAATTACCTTTCCGATTCTCATCCTGACCACTGAAAAGAGCCTCGAATTGATTAAAAAAGCCAAGCAAATTGGCGTAAAAGGCTGGCTAGCGAAGCCTTTTAACGATCAAATTATCGAACAAGTTGTGACTAAGCTTATTTCTCAGTAAAATTCATCGACTATTATCCCCTCTATGATATAAGGCCCGTGATATGTCCGGTTACACGACCGAGATGCCTTTACTTTGCTGGTATTTTTACCATCGAACCAAGAATAGGGGATAAAGCTGTGAGTCAACTAAAAGCCGCCTATGAAGGAATCGCAGGAGCTCACTCCGCACTCGTTCTCGAAGCTTATTGTAAATCCATCGGAATTGAGCATGAGCCGATTGGCTTTTTGTCAGGAAGACAAGTTGCTTCGGCTATTTTGAGTGAGAAGGTCGATTTTGCAGTCCTTCCGATCGATAACGCCATCGCTGGAACCATCAGAGAAGGCTACGAACTCCTGGCGGAGTACAACCTTGAGCCCTTTGCCGAAATTGTCTGGCGCATGGATAACCGCCTTTTAGGTTTACAGGACACCGATCTCAGTCAGGTCAAACAAGTTTTGGCTCACCCCCTTGCTTTTAGCGAGTGTGGTAAGTTTATCAGTTCGCTGTATGGCGCGCGTGCCATACCCTGCGAAGATACTGGCGTAGCCGCTAGGGAAGTGGCTAACGATAGAGACCTGACAAAGGTATGTATCGCACCTCCGGAAGCAGCAAGGATCTACGGTCTGACTGAATTAGCCAGCAACATCGCTGATCA
>CAZBDM010000080.1:8855-12450 GCA_964490675.1 uncultured Oligoflexales bacterium | reverse complement strand
GTACTCAAACATTGGTTGATCGGCAGGCTTACCGTAGCCCTGATAGCCATTCGGATAAAGAATAAGATTACCGAAGGTGTGGTAGCTGATGGCGTGAGTAATAGGCTCGCGGTTGATGAGCTTGACGATCGCTTGCGTTTCTGGTTCGCTGCCTGGTGAAGGCCCTCGATAGGTGCCGCTTGTTTTATCCTGGGAAGCTCCGAATTCATCATATCCCCAAAGATAGTCATAGTTTCTGTTGAGGTCGACGCCATCATTGCGATCTATTTTGCCGTTGCCATCGTTGTCTCGGAGGTTTTTGCGCCACATACGGTTGTGATCGAAGGTGTATTGATAACCATCAGGATTCATGACGGGAACTAACCAAACGGTAGTCTGGTCGAGTAGGTGTTCGAGCTCTGGATTGCTGTTGTAGTTTTCGACCATCCAATAAACAAGCCGCATCATCAGGTCGACGGTCACCCATTCTCTTGCGTGGTGCATGCCAATAAAAAGGACGGCTCCTTTTTCTTCTTTGGGTATTGTGTGGTTGGAGAGCGCGAGAGCGTATATTTCGCGCCCTTGATGGCTGAGGCCAAGGGTTTCTAGTTGAATCAGCTCGCTATGCTTTTGGGCAACCTTTAGAATTTGTGCCCTAACACCATCGTCGAACGGGTCATCATTGAAGTTTTCTGGCGTGTCAAAGTCGTCAAAGACCTTATAGGTGGGCTTTTCAGCATCCTCAGCGATGAGTGTATGGATGGATTGTCTTAGGATACTTGTGAGGTCCATCTCTTCCAAAGTTAGAGGAGCTGGTGTCTTTGACTCAAAAATCGCACAGTATTTGTTGTCTCCCTGGTAAGAGAAATCGACGAGGATATCGCCTTTTTTGTGGCGTTGCGCCATCTTCTGTTCGTCAATGTCGCAGATTTCTACGTAGTTACTCGCGAGTGAACTCTCTATGAGCAGGAAGAAAGATGAAATTAGGATGATGCCTTTACGGAACAGTTCCATGACAGTACCTCTGTGATGTAGAAGCCGAAGCCTGAGTTTCAGTTTTTAAAGAAACAGAAAAGTATGACGGGTTTTAACATACAAAAACGGCTCGTTCAAACGCAGCTGTCTGGTGGGAGGGAAAGTCGATCAGAAATGTTAAGGAATTCTTAGAAGGACCTTCACTGAAGGGTCGACGGCATTTTTACTGACGTAACCGATGCTATTAGGGTTAGCTTTGATCCAACTTTTAACTTCTTTGTCGTTTTTAACAACCTTAGGCGGTATTCCGCGGCCAGTAAAGATGCGAACTGACCAGTAGGCTTGAATTTGTTTATCAGACTTGGAGAGAACCTTTTCAAGAAATTCTTGTCTCACTTTGCTATCGATTCTTTGGTCGATGGGTTTTACCGGTGTGTCGGAGGAAAGACTTCTCAACTTGCCAAGATAGATTTTCTTAATCTGGTTCTTCGAAACCTCATTGATATCAGAATCCTTGCTTGTGATGATCACCACTTCTGCAAGAGCTTTCGCTTCCATTGAAATGGCAATCAATCCTAAGAAGGTAACAAATTGCAGTTTGAAAATCTTTTTGATCATTAAAAAACAAAGTCCACTGCTAAGCTGTATAAAGTCAAGGGCTCAAAACCAGTGGTATCTAGATCTGCTCGTTGGTAGAGCCCCCAAGAGTCTGTTCCAGGTTCGATGTAACTCACCTCTGCTTTAACGTCGGCGACAAGGCTGATATCGTACCTTACACCAAGGGTCGTTGATGTCTGGTCGCCATAGTTGAGAGCCTCATCTGGAGTGTCCAGAGCAGCATAGGTGGCGTGCGGAAGCCAGTCGCCGAACTGATAGCCTAAAGTCACGTACCAGGCTTGGCCGGAAAAGACATCGCTATTCAGCACAAATGCCTGAAGACCGAGCTTTTCAGCTTTTGCTTTTGCCGCTGAATCACCAGTCGTCGCTGCTTCTCCAGAAGCGATAGCAGCTTGCCTTTCGGCTTCATCGATCTTGTCTTGCGGCGTGTTGGTCGTTACCTCTGCCCATTCGGTTAAGACCAGCAAGCCTTTCCAATCAACTTTCCCACCGATAGAGATAAAATCGCCGGTTAATCCTTCGAAATCATACAGGTCAGAAGTAGCGTCAATCTTACCTGTGTAGTAACTCGTACGAAGGAGGGCTATATCGTTGCGGACAAGGATATATCCTCCAAACAAGTCGTGAACATCAATATCAGCGCCGGCCAGACTTGTGCCGCGCAGCTGATCATCAATTCTTTCGTTGATACGGCCATAGGAAGCAGCAAATTCGAGCTCGAAAGATCCCACCTCAAGCATTTGAGAAGCGCTCACGGAGTCATGGGCGTTGATTGGATTGAGACTATAGACTTCTAGGGGAGGCCTGACCCAAGGATACGTATTACCGACATCGATACTGTCAGAAAACAACCAAGTCGCAAATTTTTGGCGCCCAAAACGTAAGGCTGTTCCTTCAAAGGGGCGGTGCGTCATAAAATACCAATCTGCAATGACCTGACGTTGGTAGAAAAGCACCTGTGCGGCCATTTGCCACTGGTGATTTAGTGCAGCACTCAAATTGATGCCGAGGCGAGAGTCATTATTGAAGTTGGGTCTTTTATTGATCTCATCACCGTATGTTTTTTCTTGGTCACTGAAGACAACACCAGAAGTCATAAATCCACGCAGCTGAAGACCTTGCTCGGCAAGGGCTGAGTGTGTCGACAACAAACCGATCGCTAAAAACAACGATCTTATCAAAGAAAAATTTTGGTTTAGTTTGATCAACTTCATCCCAGAGTTGCGATAAGTACCTCGTGACATTTGACAACTCTTAGTATCTAATTAAGGAAGGTATTTCTCAACCTAAAAATTCTTGGAGGCGAAATAATGCGTGGGTTAACAGCAATAAGAACGATCTACCTAACTGTCCTCGTCGGTTTGTCGCTTTCTGCATGCGGTGACGATAGTTCGTCCAGTTCAGGGGTTGCTATTGAAAACGGCACTTATCAAATCACTGGTCTCGTTTGTGCTGATACGGGTGAAGCTCCTGACTTTTCAACAGCCACTAATGGTGCTGCAGCGCCGGCGAGCCTGCGCGCATTTAACGACCTGACCACCCACACCGTAACCATCACAGATACGGCGGTGACTGAAGTGGCAGAGGATGCTGACTGTAAGATGACAGTCGAGCAGACCGTTCTCAGTAATAAAGACGGAAAGATTCAGCTAGCTCTCGCAACCAGCTACACTTGGGAACCTAGCGACTGCACTTTCTCAGTGACTTATAATGACCAAGAAATTCCGGTCGGTAGTGATTTTGGCGAAGGAAAAATATACGTTGACTCAGATAGCTCCTCTCCCGGTCCGGCTTTGACGATTGCTGAAGGAACAGAATCTGGTACCAAGACGGCAACAACAATTCCGCTTGGTGGGCTGGGGTGTGGTGAGCAAGGCAAGTTTCAATTTATCTGGAAGTAAAGAAAACTCACACATGCTAGGAGGCTGATCGGTGTATGCTAACTTCAATTAAACGAGATAGTTTTTCCACCAGTTCTTGATTGGCACCAAATGGTTTAGAAATGACCGCTTTCGCACCAAGA
>CAZBDM010000080.1:0-8845 GCA_964490675.1 uncultured Oligoflexales bacterium | reverse complement strand
CAAGAGCTGTCAATTGTTTGATATCTTCTTCTGATTGAGCATGTCCTGTCATGACGGCAATCGCTGTGTCTGGTTGGTACTTTTTGACCTGTTTGACAATTTCGGTTCCGTCGAAGTTCGGCATTTTTAAATCTGTTAAAACCAGATCGAAATGCTCCGTTGAGATGCTCTTCATCGCTTCTCTTGGGTCGTTGAAGCTTTTAAGCTCAAACTTGTCGCGTAAAATTTCCATGATCATCTCGGTGATCATATCTTCGTCGTCGACAATAAGAACCTTTGCGCTTTTTAACTGCTCGGCAACTGATTGGCTGAAATGATCTATATTTCTCACCTCGTTACTGTCTGCTTGGTGATCCTCTACGCTAGAAAAAGGAATACGAATGACGAACTCAGTTCCTTTGCCTTCTTGGGAGTTAACGATCAATTCTCCATGATGGTCTTTTACAATACCATGCGCTATTGATAGACCAAGCCCAGTGCCCTTTCCAACTTCCTTGGTGGTAAAGAATGGATCGAAAATTCGTTTAAGGTGCTTTTCGGGAATTCCTCCTGCGTTGTCTTTAAACACAGTATAAGCAAAACCGTCATCACCGGCATAACTTTTAATCTGAATCCAACGATTTTTCGTAATGTTGTTATCATTGAATGCGTCTTTTGCGTTAACTAAAAGGTTCTGGAAAATACTTTCAAGGTCGTTGCTGTCAGCGTTGATAAGAGGGATGTTATCTGCAAGCTCAACATCTACGTCTATGTTGTGGAGAGTCATTTGGTTATTAAGTAAGATCAGCGAGTCTTTGATCGGCTTGTTGATAGAAATATTCTTTCTGTCATGAGCGGAAGTATTGGTCGCAAACGTCCTTAAATGGTCAATGATAGCAGCCATTCTCTTTGTCGCTTTGATGATCTTTTCGACTGATTTTTCTACCTTTGGGGAGCCTGTATTTTGTCTTTTGATAAGGTCAGCGTATCCCATAATTGCTGCCAAAGGGTTATTAAGCTCATGCGCTACACCAGCGCCTAGGGTACCCAAGGATGCTAGTTTTGATGCGTGTGCCAATTGTTTTTGGTATTCCTTTTTTTCTTCTTCAGCAGCAAGTATTGAACGGATGTCGCGCATCGAAAAGACTTTAGTGCCAAGGCCGGATTGTTGCATTTCGGCACCAGATAACAAGATGGGGATCTCTTCGCCTTTTTGGGAAACAATCGATAGGTTTGTTTCAACGCGACCTTTTTTGTGTAAAGTTTCTAAAACCTCCGAAACAGAAGTAAACTCACTATCCTCTCTGAGCCGGAGAAGATCAGAAAGGCGATAAGAAATCAGCGAGGATTCGTTGCGACCCAGTACTTCTTGAGCGACTTTATTGGTTTTTATGATTCGATAGTGTTCGTTACAGACGATAACGATTTCGGCAATCGTATCAAGAATATCGTCTAGAAAGGTCTTATCGACTAAGTGTTGCTTAGATTCCTGCAGACCGATCAACATGCGATTACTAACTTTGACAAGATCACCAATTTCATCAGATGAATTTTCGATATTAAGAGGGTGAAGTGACTGAAGGTCGGTAGACGCAAAATGATCGCCAAGAGTTTTCAATCTTTTTACAATTGAATAAAGGATGACTGAAGTGAAAACAATGACCACTAACCCAAGTAGTGTCACAAAAATGGGGAAAATTTTGGCTACCGTATTGTTATAGGAGCCAATTGCTGCTAGGCGATCGATAACTTGATCGTCTGCGTCAATGACTATTTGCTTGATTGTCCTTTCCAGTTTTTCTTTACTTGAAGCTACTTTTATTCCAAACTCTAATACTTCTGGGCTGTCTATTGATTGATTATTTGACAAGTTAACGAAGTGTTTACTGTCGAGGGAAAACTGCGTGAGATCTTCTCCTAAAGTCCGTGCTTCTCGTTGAGATAAAGCTTTAACTTTGACGAGCCGGACAAGGTTTTCGATCATTTCGTCCACCAGCACATTACTATCTTCGATAAAAGTTGCTTCGCTTGTTGAGAGTGCAACTTCGAGATCGGTCGTAAAGCGGTTAAAAAGAGCTTCATTATCTTTAGCGATAAGGAGTGAACTAAGATGCTTGGTCTCTAGAGAGGTAATTGACTTTTCATTGAAACGCAAAAAATTGAAGGCAAAAAATGTCACACCAATCATCGATGTGATGATTAGAACGGAAACGATTGAAAGCTTTTGTTTGATCGTCATGGAACAGATAACCACAAAACGAGTAATATTTTCCCTCTTTACCTTGCATCGGAAGACATGACTTAATCGTAAGTGGTGAGCGTTAAGTTGCTGACAATATGAGATAAAAACAACCCTTTGGAGAGCTGTAGATAATTTCATTCGACAATGAAGATCATTTCAATTTCGGAAGCTTGTCATTGGGCTTAGAGGCCTCTCTGTCAATGAGGAGGCCGATGCGATGTGACAACGCCGCAATGAGGTGTTTTTCACGATCGACTTTCTAAGGAAATTAAGCTTTTTCATTAATATTTGAATTTATTTCATTTGTGTTGGGGGTTTTTTATCTAATTATTAAACTCTTAACCAATCCTTTAAGATCTTGTAGGTAAAATTCATTAGATAAGTCAGGTCCGTTGAGTCATCGGTTTTCGAGACGCTCCTGGTAATGAGTGGTCGTCCACATCTAATTGGTGAAATTTATGACTTTAGTCGCACGTTGCCTGCAGGCACTCTTATTGACTTCATTGCTTTTTCACTCCCCTTGTTATGCTTCGGCACTTGATGAAGCAATTGCCGAGGATGTTTTGCCAAACGATCCACGCGCATCCTACGATCTACTTGTTTCGGTGCTCAGGCAGCAAATGGCCTCCCACCGGTTGGACGGTGACCCGGCGGATACAGCGAAACACCAAAAACTCGAAGCTATACTTGCGTTTGTTGAGGCTCACGATCCAAGTGATGAAACGGTCGATCGCATGCTGAGACATAACCAACTCCTGCAGCATATGTTGGATATTTACCATTATAAAAAAGACAAAGCTGAAGCTTTTATTGGCGAGCACGGGCTTACCAGACTTCTGGATTTGGCAGCTGATATCGATGAGCAGCTTGCCGAACCTGATCATCCGAACGAGCCTGAAATCAAGCCTATCGATGATTATTTCACAATTAAAGCGATTGATCGTGAATCAGAATTTGCTTTCTTATTTGTCGAGCAAGGAAAAATCGATCCACAATCGAAGCACCTTCGTCAGTATATCGATCGGATATTAATGGCATCGCGCAGCTCGGAAGGGGAAGGCAAGCTTGGTCGGAGCCTCTTCGTCATTTGGGTTGATGAAGAAAGGCAAGTCTCTTCTCTTGAGTTTATACCAAAGCCCAGCTGGAAAAAACTGAGCACTGTTTCCCAAGCGATGCAACGTTACTGGAACGCGGTTTATGCCACTCCAAGCAAGACGGATCGGCTTTTTGGATATTTTGTCGGGACTATGCAGGTGGGGTCAGCTCTTGTGGCGACACTCGTTGCTCTTCAAACAGGCGCAATCGATGAGTTTACTGTATGGCCTATGGTTCTTAATTTTATCTTCGGGTCAACAATCGGCAGTTACAACAAGACTTATCGCAATATCATGGAAGCCTCGAGCCGAAAAAAACACAAAATCGCCAAAGGTGTCGCCTTAAGTGTAGTTTTTGCGACCATTTATCTTTTTCTTACCGGTGTCACCGATGACTTTAGTGAAGCGAGCAGCTTTGATCGGGTGATGATGTCTGGGGGGTTGGTGGCTCATTTTTATATCCAAAATGCCGCTCGTATTGCGCTCGAAGAACGTCCTGCTATTATTGCTAAACAAAGAAAGGATGATGCCGGTAAATGGGTTTTTAAAGTGCAGGTGCATCCGAGTTCAACGATTTCAAGGGTTATGAACTACCCTTTGTTTGTAGATTTACAAATCCCAACACCGTTTGCGCAAAGAGCAGTCAATAATCAAATTCATGCTAATCTGAAGCTCAACTTCTTGCGGCAGCTTCATCTTCTTGATGTGCCGTTTGCAATATTTATCTTTATCGCTCCTATCCCCATCTTACACTGGTTAAACATCAAGTTTACTAAGAAAAAGTACCCCAACCACCCTGATCTTCCGAAGCTAGAGAGAGACTGGAAAGAAAGTTGGGGGCTGATCTTCGATAGAGATGGAGCCGTTGCAGAAGCGCTGATGGCTCCCGAGATCGCTCGTGATCGATTGAGTCGCTTTGTTCAGCAGTCTTTCAATCATTTTACCAGCAATACAGCACGGCTGGTGATGGCTGCTCAGGATGCTGCAGCAGCCTCAGGGTCGAGGATGAAAAAACACCTCCTGAGATTAACAGGATGTGAAGTCAATGCCATTGGAGGTAGCGAGTAAAAACGGCATGCTCCCGTTTTTGTTAATCGATCGGTGCACCACATGTTGATGGGACTGGTTTTTCGACAAGAATACCGTTTGCTCTAAAGGGTTGTTCTTTATTGCTTGGTTTGACGGTCACTTCGGCAATGTCCATCTGTCGATAATCGCCTGGTCCATTAAGTCGCCACAGATTTTCAATAGGTGTCCCATCTTGTTCCTTAAAAGGGCGGTCAAGGCAGAACTCTTTGGTGTCTCCATGAATGATCAATATCGCTAAATCGCGGTTGTTCACGGCAAGTTGGCGAAAGAGCGTTCTTGTCGCAGCAAATCCATCACATTTCTCTGGGTTCTCTACGGTGCATGGAACGTCAGCATGTTTTTTCTTTTTATTGAGAGGAACGAACATATCTGCGTGCAGAAAGAAGGTGATGGCTTTGTGTTTATTTTTCTTGGCGTGTGCGATCGATTGCTTTATCCAAGCCTCGTTCCACTGGTCTCTTTGGTGGGCCAAAGCTAGCGCTTTCTTTTTCTTGTCGACTTTGATTTCATCCCGGCCGTTGTTGGTACCTGGCAAGTGTAAGGTCGCAAAGCTGACGTTGTTTTTATGCCAGCGTTGGTTGAGGGGGTTGTCTTTTTGCCTTGTATGAGAAAAGTCAGTTTGAAAGCTCTTATCGAGCTTCACGTCGAGCAGCTTCTTTTGAAGAAAAGCGAGTCTTTCAAGTTCTGAAGAGCCTTTTCGGTCGCAGTCGGTCCAATCGTTATCACCGGGGATGATGATTGTACGGCCTGGGTAGACAGCTGAAACGAGTTGGATATTTGTCGAAATAATTTCATCACTACAAGGTTCCGAGCCTGCCTTAAGATCGCCGTAATGAACGAGAAACTGATGGTCTTCCTTCTCGGCGTCAACCAGCTTCGGAAAAACGTAACGGACAAGAGGTCCTTCAAAATATCTTGCTCTACCGTATTTGTTTTTATCGGTGGTGTAAGGCATGTCACCAAACGTCAAGAATTTCACCGATTCACTAGCGAATAGGCTTGCGTTAGGGATGCATAAAGTCAATAAGATTAAGTAACGATGAAGATGGATTTTTGTCAGTCTATTCATTTCGAACTTCGGCTCCTTGTGGCGGTCAAAGATGCGTTCGCATAAGGCTTCTGGTTAGCTCATTTTTAAAGGTCACAAAAGTAAATCTCAAATAGATTGACAGTCTTCGAACCCTATTTTAGCAAAAAGCGTTGACTTAATTAAGTTCTGGAATGATGTCATTAAGTCCTTCAAAATAGGCAGCAAACTCGCGGAACATGACCAGTCGATCTTCATTGGCTTGAACAAGTCGGGTTCTGCAGCTCCCTGCTTCATTTGTACAGCTAATTTCGACTTTACATGATTCAAAATCGCAATAAGGAACTTTGCCGCGTGTCATACCAACAAATTGACCGGCAAGGGGATCGTTCATTCCGGCTTCCATTGCATCGAAGCACGCTTGTTTGGCATCGATGCGATGGGCGTCGGGACAGAGAAACTCTTTCGCTACCTCTTTACGGGAAGCTTCAGTGCTGAAGGTTTTAATCGAGTTTTTACCGACGTAGGGCAGGAGAGAGAATGCCATAGCGCGTTTACAGGCGGTGTTGGCGACGGCTTCTCCACAAAAGAACTTGTAATGTGATATTCCTGAATCTAGACGCCCCCAAAAGCCGCTGTAAGGGTAAGGCTCCGGTTTCATACGCGTGCAGTTACCGGCTCGACAGCGTTGTGGTGAGGTGAAAGAGTCTTTATTAGTGAGGGCTTTTTTAAGCCCGGTGGGAAACTTTCCTTCATCATTGAAGTACCATAGGTCGTTCTCATAGATGTTTTCAAAATTGGTATAGGTCAGTGATCCTGCTGTTGGTATCGATAAGGTTTTTGCCATCATCGGTGCTTGGATATAGCCTGAATTACAGCCATGAAAAAAGATGTAAGCATCGTCCAAGAAATTGTCTGCAATTGTTTCGATACCCGGAGTCTCGTAACTAAAACGTTTTTGAGAATAGTAGCGATGTGATTTAGGAATCGAATCGAGCCCCGCACCTAAGTGGGCAGCCGAGTGAGAGATGATTTCAAGAGAAGCGATGGCAGTGTAGCGGTCGATAATTTCCAGAAGCCTTGATGAGAGTAGCCACCTTTGGTCGAGCAGCTCAATAGCGAGGCCAAGTTTGGCAAGCTCTCTGCGATAGTCATCGTAATCGTCAAGGCTTGAGTAGTGTTTGTCGATGACATCCGGACCGATAAAGACGTATTGGTGATCGGGAAAGAACTCCTGCAGCTTGCGGGCGCGTCCGACACCTGTTTCAAAGAGCTGCGCTCCTAGTTTGCCTCCATAGCCGATAACGTAGATGTGGGTCGGCGTGTCATAGCTTTTAAAAGGGCTGCCTTTCAAATGTGATACTGTTAAGGCAAAGCTAGCTTCAGAAAAAAATGCTGCTGCAAGCAGACTCAAAAAGAGACGTTTCATGGATTCCCCCGAGCGAAATGCAATGAGATCTGAATGTTTGCGTTAATAATAAATGATGCCGGCAGGAATGGAAGGTGAAATTATTGCTTCGAACACTAAAGATGAGGCTGAATACAAGAAAGCAGAAGGGCAAAAAAAGAGGCCAACAAGAATTTCATAAAAAACTCCAGAAATTTGCGTTTTATCGGCGTATTTTGCTTATCTCTCCCTAATGATTTTCCATTGTTTAGAAATAATGTCAATTAAAACATGGTGTTAGGTAGCTTTTTGAGGTTTGCTTAGATGCTATTTTCATGCTTGGTTTTGAGCAATGTTCTTTAAAATCACAATTGATTGTAGTACCTTTGCGGAGTGGCTCCAAGGGTTTGGAGCCATTTGTTTTGAATGCCTCGAGCATCTTTGAGACGATGAATTTTAAACAAAGGAACGCATAATGATCAGCACCAGCGGTATCACCTTAGCCTATGGCGATCGAACTCTGTTTAACGAAGTCAATATAAAATTCACGCCAGGCAACTGCTACGGACTCATCGGTGCCAATGGAGCTGGTAAGTCGACATTCCTTAAGATTCTATCTGGTGATGTAACGCCTGACCGCGGTGAGGTCGCGATTGGTTCTGGACAGCGTTTAGCTGTTTTAAAACAGAATCAGTTTGAGTTTGACGAAGTCGAAGTCTTAAAGACTGTTTTGATGGGAAACAAACGCCTTTTCGATATTATGACAGAAAAGGACGCTCTCTATGCCAAGCCAGACTTCTCTGAAGAGGATGGCATACGAGCATCTGAGTTAGAGACGCGCTTCGCTGATCTGAATGGGTGGGATGCCGAAAGCCAGGCGGGCGAAATGCTCGAGTCCCTCGGCATAAAGAGCGAGTGGTTCGGTAAAAAGATGAAAGAGCTTGAAGCTGGCCTTAAAGTCAGGGTGCTTCTTGCGCAAGCCCTGGCAGGGGCTCCTGACATTCTGCTTCTTGACGAACCGACTAACAACCTTGATCTAAAATCGATCCAATGGCTCGAAGAGTTTCTTTGCGAGTTTAAAAACACAGTCATTGTCGTTAGTCACGACCGGCACTTTCTCGATAAAGTCTGCACCCATATCGCCGACATCGACTACAGTAAGATAACCCTCTTTACCGGTAATTATTCGTTTTGGTATCAGTCCAGCCAGCTTGCCTTGAAACAGCGTCAAGATCGCAACCGTAAAGCCGAAGAAAAGATTAAAGAACTTAAATCGTTTATCGAGAGATTCTCAGCCAATGCGGCTAAGTCTAAACAAGCGACCTCTCGTAAAAAGCTTCTCGATAAACTCAACGTAGAAGAGATTAAACCTTCGACTCGTAAATACCCCCACATTGTCTGGCACCAAGAGAGAGAAGCAGGAAAAAACCTGCTGCACTGCGAGGAGTTAAAAGGGGTTCTTGATGGAAAGACAATGTTTGATGGTTTTGATATCACATTGACTAAAGGTGACAAGATCGCTTTTGTTGGCAAAGATCTACAACCGGCTTCCTATCTGTTGAAAACGCTTGCAGGTGAGGCTGAGCCTGCTTCAGGATCTTACGAATGGGGGGTGACCACCAAAAGAAGTTATTTCCCCAAAGAGCACTCTGAGTTTTTCTCCAAACCTTTAACGCTGATCGATTGGCTGAGGCAGTTTGGTGAAAACGACGATGAGAAAGAAGAAGAATACGTCCGAGGGTTTCTTGGGAAGATGCTTTTCAGCGGGCAAGAAGTCAAGAAAAAGGCGAATGTCCTTTCCGGGGGGGAGAAGGTCCGCTGTATGCTTTCGAAAATGATGATGTCGAAAGCCAACGTCCTCATTCTCGACGAACCCACCAACCACCTTGACCTTGAGTCGATCACTGCTCTCAACAACAGTTTGATTGATTTCCAAGGAACCGTTTTATTTATTTCGCAAGATCGCGAGTTCGTCAGTACCATTGCAACACGGATTCTCGAACTTAAAGACCGCGGGTTTATCGATC
>CAZBDM010000079.1:9764-12483 GCA_964490675.1 uncultured Oligoflexales bacterium | reverse complement strand
CTTCTACATTGCGGCGCCCCTTTCGACTTTCGATCAGTCGATCGCTTCAGGTGTCGAGATTCCCATTGAAAGAAGACCAGACTCGGAAGTCACCGAAGTCGGTGGCGTAGCGATTGCTCCAACTGGCACACAAGCCTTCAATCCAGCTTTCGATGTCACCCCCCACGAGCTTATTTCAGGGCTTATTACTGAAAAAGAAGTGATAAAACCTCCTTTTAGCGAGCGGATTGCGACTCTTTTAGATTGACAAGAGTCCCAATCATTGGGATAACCATTTTTCTTAAAGTGGGCGCATAGCTCAGTTGGTTAGAGCACTAGCCTTACAAGCTAGGGGTCCTAAGTTCGAATCTTAGTGCGCCCACCACTTCACTTAACTCTTTTTTTCATCATTTTTCCTCTAAACAATGTCACTTTGTTGATGATCGTCCTTATTAAATGTTTGACCAATCATTCCATCTGAATCACGAACGAATAACATGATGAAATTGTAATCTTTGTTGTGCCATTCAATTGTTGAACGATGCCTCCGCAGATTAACAAGTATATTCATTCACCTAGGTAAAATTTGAAAAATTGCTTAATTTTCCATCGTAATTGTCGATCTTAGGAAATACAAACGCGGGGAAATTGTAAGTACCTAAATTTATGGGAAAAGGTTTATAATAACATCAGGAGAGAGCGTATGAGAATGTCAAACTGGGTCATATTAGTAGCTTTAATGTCACTCGGACAACAGCTGTTAGCAGAAGGCTTTCCACTGAGAAAGAAATATCCAGACCTGAAGACGATCGAGACGAGCGAGCTCAAAAGCACCTATAAGGATCATCCTATTGTCGACGTACGCAGTCGATTTGAATTCGATGTCATCAGAATGAACGAAGCGATCAACATTCCGGTTTCAAAATCCAGTTTTTATAACAAGCTGATTCGTGCTTCCAAATCAACTGATGAAAGCATTGTCTTTTATTGCAACGGTGTTACATGTGCAAAAAGCTACAAAGCTGCTAAAATAGCGCAAGACAAAGGCTTTAAAAATGTCAAAGTCTATGATGCAGGGATTTTTGCATGGGCGAAGGCTCACAATGATCTGGCAACCCTAATGGGGTCAACTCCCGTGGAATCGTCCAAACTCTTATCTAAAGATCAGTTCGCAAAACGTACTTTAGAAATCGAAGCTTTCAAGAAAAAAGTCGGAGAGTCGAATGTTGTGCTTATTGACATTCGCGATCCAAAGCAAAGACAAAAGACTCCTGATTTTTCTGTCAGCCCCGAAAAGCTTGATCTCGATCGTTTCGCTAAAAAGCTCGAGAAGGGTCAACTAGACAAATGGAAAGGAAAAACTCTTCTGATTTTTGATGCGGTTGGAAAGCAGGTAAAGTGGCTTCAGTATCACTTGGAAAAGAATGGCTTCAAGAGTTACTACTTCCTCAAAGACGGTGTATGGAGTGTCTTCGGAGCAGAAGGTGCAAGCAAGAAGAGCTAAGACAAACTCTATTTAATATATCGAAGGCGATCCCTTATAGGGATCGTTTTTCTTTTTAAGAGAAAGTTCAAGCAGGTTTTTTATAGTTTAAGATAGGGCCGTTGCGCCACTGCGGTTTACATTGATCGGGCGACTTTTTGACAACAGCTCTTTTAAAACTCGAATCAAGTTTAATCCATTCTTGTTTAATTTCGTCTTCGAGGTCGAGTTCATTGAGAGCTTCAACAAGAAGACGGTGTCTTAAATCAAAGAGCTCTTCGTTGATAAACATGTTTTTGTGAGCATCTATGGGCATGCGACCGCCGTAACATTCAGGGCCACCGAAGAGCTGCTGGAGAAAGTCTCCTTGCTGCGATTCTATGAGTTTTTGTTCAATGTCCTGAAAGTACTGACCAATCCAAGGATCGGCATAAATCTTGTCATAAAAAACAGTCATCGCACGGTCGATCGTCTCCCGGCCGATTTTTTCAAAGAGAGTTTTTTTTGACATCATTTAGCCCCAAATCAATTTTAACGTACCAGTGTTATCGTACATGTTGTCTAAATTTTGAGGGTCTTTTCAAAAGGTTCGAAGAAATGCCCATAAAATTCATTCAAAACGAAGTCTTACAGATAGTCTCGTTGGACTAAAACAAAGCCTCTGTGCAGGTGATAGGTTCGTTTCAAAAATGCTTAACAGATTCTTGGCAGTGGATCGTGCTCTAATTCTGCAATACGTCTTTTGCTAGAGAAAGCTGTCTCGATAACGACATCGTGATGATCGTCGGTGACATGACCTATGACGGTAGCGTCTTTGGCCCACTCGAAAATTTGCCAAGTCTTTAAGACAGTGTCGACGCTTTGTTCTTTGACCACAGCGATAAGCCGCCCTTCACAGGCAAGGTATAAAGGGTCAAAGCCTAGCATTTCACACATACTTGTGACTTGTGGTTTGACCGGAATTAGATGTTCCTTTAGGTGGACACCATAACCGGTAGATTTACAAATATCGTGACAGACACCGGAAAGTCCCGCCCTCGTCGGGTCACGCAAAAACTTAACACCGTTAATATCTCTGATCGCTTTTGTTAAGCCCAAGATACTTGCACTATCAGAGACAAGGTCACTGCAAAGGCCTAGTTCCTCTCTGGCCATGAGAACGCTTGCGCCATGATCGCCGATTGTGCCTGAGCTGATAATGACATCACCTGGAGAGATGTTTTTGATCGATAGGTCATTTGTAAAAATCTTGCGACC
>CAZBDM010000079.1:3947-9754 GCA_964490675.1 uncultured Oligoflexales bacterium | reverse complement strand
CAAAGCCGGTCAAGCTAAAGTAAACACCGAGATCGCCGCCTTTTGGTAGTACTTTTGTATCGCCGCAGACAATCTTGATATGATCTGTTTTTGCCGCCCGAGCCATTGACTGAATAAGTCGCTCTAAAAGTGCGATCGATAGTCCTTCTTCTATCAGTACATTGAGACTTGCATAAACAGGCTCTGCGCCACTAACAGCAAGATCATTAACGATCCCGTGAATTGCTAAACTACCGATGTCTCCCCCTGGGAACTCAAGCGGAAAGACATTGAAGCCATCAGAAGTAATGACAAGATCATCTTCATGCCAAGCGACTGTCGCGGCATCGTCAAGAAGCGTATCGTCGTGTGGAAGGTGTTTTAAAAAGAGGTCTCTAATGAGCTCTTGGGTTAATTTGCCGCCGTTTCCGTGGGAAAGACTGATGCGGTTTTCAGAACTTTTTGTCATACTTAACATTCTCCCTTTGCCATCGCTTCAACGATTTGACCGATCGCTAGTGATCCATCATTACAAGGTAGTTGGGGATTGCAGAAAAAGCTTAGTTGAAAATCTTGCGCCAGCTGCTCAGCCGCCTGCCGTAAGCTACGATTCTGAAAGACGCCACCGCTGATGGAGAGTTGCTCAACTTTTGACTTAAGATCGACATGTCGAATGATTTGGCTGATAAAAATTTCGAGGGTTTTATGAAAGGCCGCCATTGGATTTTCAAAGCTTTGTTGTAAGAGTGGTCTGATCATTGGTCGCCAATCAAAGATAAGAGTGCCTTTATCATCAAAAAATATTCGATGAGGCAGGGGAGGAGCCGAAGCGTTAGATTCGACTAACATAGCTCCATGACCTTCGAAAAGATTGATGTTATGGCCTAAGCTAAAACACGCGACCGCATCAAAGAGGCGGCCTATTGAACTCGTCTTGGGACAATTGAGGTCTTTTTGCCAAGCCTTGTAGAGGAGCTCGTTATGCCAGGGGTTCTTCTCTTTTTCGAAGCCAGCTTGCCAAAGCAGGCTGCAGGCGATACGCCAGGGCTCTTTGGCAGCTTTGTCACCTCCTGGCATAGAGAATGGTAAAACACTTGCGCAGCGTTGCCAGTGACCCGGTCTGCCGATAAATGCCTCGCCCCCCCAGGCGCTGTTGTCATCTCCGAGACCACTGCCATCCCAGCTTAATGCCAGAGTAGTCTTATCGGCACGATCTTTATAATGCTGTGAAGATGCATGTGCTCTATGATGTTGAATGCAGATGTGTCTTTCAGGTCTCTTTTTAGCCCACTGATAGCTTGAGTACTGAGGGTTTAGGTCACTTATGATGAGTTCGGGCTTGATCTGGTAAAACTGACAAAGATGATCGACCCATTGTGTCATTCTTTTGTAAACCGATAAAGAATCGAGGTCACCTATGTAGGGAGAAAGGATGACACGATCATGAAAGCCAAGTGCTATACTGCTTTTTAGATCACCACCAAGTGCTAAGACGGGTTTTTTGAGTGCTCTTGGTAGTTTTATTGCTTTTGGGCTATCGCCTCTACCAAGGCGTACGGCAAAAGATCGATTGCTGTCTGTGCGGTAGACGGGATCATCTAGTGAGATAACGATGTCGCGATTATGGATAAGAATCCCATCAACGTGCTCTTTAAAACAAGAAATGATCTTTTCATCTTCATAGATGATCGCTTCACCACTAAAATTTGCTGATGTTGCAACTATAGGATGATGCAAGTCATCTATTAAAAGCTGATGGAGGGGGCTTGCCGGAAGCATGATACCGACTTCACAGCTGACGCTACAAACGTTGTCAGCTAGCGGTTTTTTAAGATAAGACTTATCCATCAAAACAATCGGTCGTTTTTGATCTGTTAGCAACTGTCTCGTTCTTGAATTGAGTTTCCCAAGATCAATGTGGTCTGTCTTAGCTAAAATGGCCAGAGGTTTCAAAGGGCGATGCTTTATTCTACGCAGTCTCTCGACACTTTTTTCATTGGTCGCATCACACATCAATTGATAACCACCGACGCCTTTAAAGCAGAGGATGCCACCGTCAAGAATGATCTTTCTTGCTGCTCTCATAATCGATGGCGTGTCCTTTTCAAAGCTTTCGATTTGTTCAGTACCGATGAGGTTCAATTGCGGGCCACATACGGGGCAACAGGTTGGCTGGGCGTGATGACGGCGATTGGTGGGATGGTGATACTCTTCTAAACAATCTTGACACATGTTAAAAGCGCCCATCGATGTCATCTCTCTGTCGTAAGGTAATTGCTTTGAGATCGATGTTCTAGGCCCGCAACTTATGCAGTTGATAAATGGATAAAGATAACGGCGATCTTTCTCGTCATAAAACTCTTTTTGACATTCCTCACACATAAACGAATCGCTAGGAAAAGAAGTAGCAGTGCTTTCAGAAGGTTCGCTTTTAGTGATTTGAAAATCCTGAAAAGCCGTACAGTCGATGGCTTCAATGCTTACGATATTCGGCTTAGCAAGCGGTGGGCAATCATCTAAGAGCTTGTCAATGAACTGGTTGATTGATGAAGATCTTCCTTGTAGGAAAATCTCTACTTGTCCAGTGCGATTTTTTACAGATCCTTTCAATCGAAGCTTTTCAGCCCGACGAAAGACATAAGGACGAAACCCGACCCCTTGAACGGTGCCCGCTACGATGATCTTAGTGGTCTCTTCATGTCTTGTCGCCATGTCTTATTCCGCCTTGCCACCAGATGTGACAGGTGCCTTCGTCTGAGACCATACAAGGCCCGATTGGTTTTGAAGGAGTACAGTGCTTACCGTAAAGCCCACATCCCAATGGGTCTTTCTTACCCATCACCACTGCTGCGCATTGGCAACCTCTTGGCATTTTGCCGGCGCTCCGGTGGCTTCTCTGCAAAGGAGTAAAGTTGTGACGTGCCTCTCGATCTGCTAAAGAACTTGCTAGTGCGTAGCCCGAGTCTTTGATTTCGCCAACACCTCGCCAGTCGCTATCAACCGTTTCAAATGTCTTGTCGATAAGAGCCTGGGCTTTTTTGTTACCTTCTTCAAGGACGACTTCTCCGTAGCCATTTTGTAGCTCGCTGCGCTTTTCGGAGATTTGTTTGCAGATATAAAAGATCGCTTGTAGGAGCTTTAAAGGATCAAATCCCGATACCACTGCGGGAAGATGATGGTCGTCAGAAACAAAGCTCCACTCTTTTGTTCCCATAATGGTTGCAACATGTCCAGGAATCACAAGGCCGTCTATATGGTGATCATCATCAGAGAGGAGGAGCTTTACTGCTGGCCAGGTTTTTTTTGTTGAGGTTAGAATAAAAAGGTTTTCAGGTAGCTCCCGACTCGACAAACTTGCGGCAATGGGAGCTGTTGTCGTTTCAAAGCCGACGGCAAAAAAGACTACTTTATGATCGGGGTGTTTTTCAGCAATGTCAAAGATATCAAGAGGCGAACTGATCGCTTCAATCTTAGCTCCGAGGGCTCGTGCTTCAATTAAAGATCGTGCCCCCTGACAATCTTGGTTACATGGAACCCTCAGCATATCTCCAAAGGAGGCGATGACAGCGTTTTCGTTGAGAGCGAGATGAATGGCATAAAAAATATCTTCTTCCGGACAAATACAGACGGGGCAGCCGGGGCCAGCGATGATATCGACTTGGTCTTTTAACGCATCTCTCAGAGCAGCATGAGCGACGACTCTTTCGTGACCACCACAGACGTTTAGAATACGCACTTTTTTGGGAAGGTTAAGGCGGGCGATTCCGCCTATAAGGTCTCTCGCTTGTGCAATATCTTTTTCAGGAAGCATCTTTATCGACTCGTTTTATTGTATCGTCTCAGCTCTTTGTTGTGATTTCTTCTCTTCAATAAACTCCGTCATCCATTCCAGCCAAGAGCCTATGTTTTCCTGTTTAGCAGAGATCTGCATGACCGGTGCTTGGTTTCCAATGCTTCTTAATGAATTCACTGCTCTTTCACAATCAAATTCATCGATATACGGTAAAAGATCTGTCTTGGTGATGAGAGTCAGGTCGGAACTTTTAAACATAACAGGGTATTTTTCTGGTTTGTCGTCCCCTTCTGTCACCGAGACGAGGGTGATATTCGCATGTTGGCCAAGGTCAAAACTTGCTGGGCAAACGAGGTTGCCAACATTTTCGATAAAGACAATATCCAGGGAGTCTAGATCGAGTTCATGAAGCCCATCGTGAACCATTTGGGCGTCAAGATGACAAGCCGTGCCGGTTGTGATTTGAACAGCTGGAACGCCTTTTTTGCGAATGCGTTCGGCATCGTTTTCTGTTTCGAGATCACCTTCAATGACGGCGATTTTGTAACGAGATGCGAGCGCTTCTATGGTCTTTTCTAAAAGTCTGGTTTTGCCAGACCCTGGTGAAGACATCATATTTATGGCGACGACAGCTTTTCTGCCCAGCCAAGCTCGATTGCGAGCGGCTCGATCGTCATTTTCACCGAGTAGGTGAGTTAGAACGTCAACAACCTTGACATGACCACCAAGGGTCTCGTCTTTATTTTGTTCTGTTACATTACATCCGCAGGTTCCGCACATGATAAATTCCCCTCATGTTGGTTGTTGATAGGAAGTTGGCGGCCTTCCACTTGCATAAGGTGGAGATCATCGCCACTGGTTTCGACAATATTTAACTTAGACTCGGTTGTAATAGTGAGAGAGAGTTTAGCGGCTTCGAATGCGGTGGCAAGTAGTTTTACCTCGACACCTGACAAGCTGCCGACTTTTATCGTAATCAGGTCGATGACGTCGAGTTGCTCTTTTTCCGCTACCTGGCAGAGTTGTCTTAATAAGCCCTGACAAATGGAAAACTCATGCATGATTTCCTCCGAGCGTGTCGAGAATCTCATCAAGCATTTGCCAACGGCTTTCCGCCTCTTCTTTGTCGATCTTTTGGATGGCAAAGCCCACATGTACAAGAAGATGATCACCTTTTTCAATCTCTTCTTGGTTGATCATCATGAGGCTGACTTTTCTTGATACGCCTTTTGCTTCACAAGTGGCAAATCCATCAACTAGTGTTTTAACTTGCATGGGAATGGCCATACACATAGACATTTCTCCTTGCTTTGATAAGCAGCAGGTTCAAAATAAACCTTAGATCCCTTTAGGATCAAGCCAATTAAGAAAAATGAAGTGGATATGTGCTTCTGGTTTTTAGATGGTATATTATGTGCATTGAACTTCACTGTTTTTAAAACGTGTTTGTAAGTCGATCGGAAATTAAGAAGTTATGTCTACTCTTATACTAGGTATCGGCAATCCCCTTATGGGGGATGACGGAATTGGAATTGTCGGTTTACCCATTCTCAAAGAATCTATTGCTACAGGTTCGGATGTTATATGGTTGGATGGTGGCACGGCGGGTTTCACTCTTCAGGAATATGTGAACGATTGCCGGAGCTTAGTGATCATCGACGCTCTCAGGCTTAAAAATAATCCTGGAGAAGTGACCACTCTTAACAAAGAGCAAGTGATGGGATATTTCAACAAGAGCTCAAAAAGCGTTCACGATGTCACTCTCCTCGATGTTTTACAGATGACGCAAATCAACGGCTCTATGCCAGAACGCATTGCTCTGATCGGTGTCGAGCCTAAAAAGGTGTCGGTTGGATATGGTTTGTCCCTTGAAGTTAAGAAAAGTTTAACTGAACTGTCAAGACAACTCTGCCAAGTCTTAAGTCGCTGGCAAGTAAAATACCAAGTAAATTTATCGGAGATTAATGGAGAACAAAATGAACTCGTCTTCGAACGATGGCTTATGGGATCCTTGGGCGGATTTTCAAGCAGCGAA
>CAZBDM010000079.1:0-3937 GCA_964490675.1 uncultured Oligoflexales bacterium | reverse complement strand
AAGTAAATACCAATACTGGTAATCTTCCTCTCGTGATTAATGAGATTAAGCATGCTCTTGATCTTCTTCTCGCAGGTGGAAAACCCACGACCATTGATCTACGACGCATGCCCTTTGCTCCTGGAGAGCTGGCAAGATTAAAATCTTTTCTTGGTGAAGGTGAGATTAGCGCCGAGGCAGATCTTCTTGGACCAACAAAAGTTTATGAAACACGCTTTAGTGGCGTTTGGCTTGTAGAACATAAATCTTCTGAAATGACGACAGCAGCTGAGTTTATTGAAATTTCTGACTTCCCGGATATTTTAAAAGCCCATCGGGAAGATATGAGCGATGCAACGAAGCTACTTAGTAACTTCATCGAAAAGGGAGAGTTTGCATGACTGAAAAAACCTTAGCCGAAATTCTGAGAGAAAAAGGTGTCTCGCGGCGTAGCTTTATGAAGTACTGTGCGACGATCACTTCGGTCATGGCTTTGCCTCCTGAATTGACATCGACCGTAGCGCAGGCTCTCGCGAAGGCTAAAAGGCCTTCCGTCATCTGGCTTTCTTTTCAAGAGTGCACGGGTTGCACTGAGTCATTAACGAGATCCTACGCTCCCACCCTCGAAAGTCTTATCTTTGACAGTATTTCGTTGGACTATCATCACACTCTTCAAGCTGCAGCTGGTCATGCTGCCGAGCACGCCCGAGAAGAAGCAGAAAAAGCGAATAAGGGTAAATACCTTTTAGTCGTTGATGGTTCTATACCTCTCGATAACAAAGGCTATTCGACCATTGCTGGCATTAGTAACGTTGATATGCTGGAAAAATCTGCGAAAGATTGTTTTGCTATCGTTGCGGTGGGAACTTGTGCGGCGTATGGTGGTCTTCCCATGGCTGCCCCAAATCCAACGGGGGCAGTAGCTGTTTCAGATATTATTTCTGATAAGCCGATTATTAACCTTCCTGGTTGCCCCCCTATCCCTGCGGTCATTAGTGGGGTCTTAGCGCACTTTTTGACTTTTGGAAAAATTCCAGAGCTCGATCATTTAGGAAGACCGAAGGTTTTCTTTGGTAACAATATACACGATCGCTGTTACAGAAGACCCTTTTATGAACAGGGACTTTTTGCTGAAACTTTTGATGATGAGGGAGCCAAAAAGGGTTGGTGTCTCTATAAACTAGGTTGCAAAGGTCCAACGACTTACAACGCTTGTGCGACACTCAAGTGGAACGAAGGGACAAGCTTCCCGATTGAGTCGGGAGCGCCTTGTATAGGTTGCTCAGAGCCGCACTTTTGGGATAAACAAGATTTTTACAAAGCACTGCCGACCAGCGCCTGGGGAAGTAAAGCTTCAACAATTGGAGCTGCTGCATTGGGCGTTGCTGCAGGTGCTGTAGCAGCTACCCAGGCACGCATGAAAAGCAAAAAGATCAAGCAGAAGTATAGTGACAAAGAAAACTATTTTCCTGTCGCAGATCGAAAAGATGAGCCAAGTGAGTAAGAGGTGAGAGATGACGTTACTTGAATTTGCACAAGGGCCAGCATTGAGGTTTTCATTGATTGTACTGATTTTTGGAACCGCCTTTAGGGTTGTTGGTATTTTTATGTTGGATAGAAAAAAAGACTTCTCTGAGAAGTCTCAAAAGAATGCTTGGATGGGCGGTCTTGCAGCGATATTGGTTAAAAATAAACCACAAAAAGTCACTCGCGACAGACACTTGTTTCCTTTCATATTAGCGATGCTTTATCATGTCGGTTTTTTCCTGATCTTTTTTTTCGGTACGCCGCATATGCTTTTTTGGAGCGGAGTCGTCGACTTTAGCTGGCCTACCTTACCACCCGTCTTCATTCACTTTCTGTCATTTGTATCGATAGCCGCCCTTTTAGCAGTGTTATACCGAAGATTGACCAATCCGGTCCTTAGACTTTTGTCAAATTTTGATGATTATTTTAGTTGGTTTGTCACTTTTCTTCCGTTTGTTACGGGCGTGATGGCGTTTTTTCATTTTGGTGGACGCTATGAAACGATTTTAGCGATTCATATTCTAAGTATCGCTCTTCTTTTTATTTGGCTGCCTTTTGGCAAGCTTGGTCATTCATTCTTAATGCTGTTTTCGCGTGGGATTACCGGCGCAATGATGACTGCTCGAGGAACTAAGTATCACTAAGGGGTATGCTCATGACAGAAATAGTTGAATCTGGAAAAGTCTACGATATGCAAGGTGATCTCACTGAAGAGCAAAGGGTCGAACGAGCCATGCATACTTTTGTCAAAGATTTTGGTTCGACGGCAGGATTTTACCTTGAGTCTTGCGTGCATTGCGGAGCTTGTGCCGATGCTTGCCACTTTTACAATGCTACTGAAGACCCTAAATACACACCGATTTGGAAACTAGAGCCGTTTAAAAAAGCCTATAAAAGAGAATACGGTCCCTTTTCGGTTTTTTATAAAGCCTTTAACCTAAAATCTAAGGTGACGATTGATGATCTCAAAGAGTGGGAACATCTTATTTTCGAGAGCTGCAATATGTGTGGTCGCTGCACCCTCGCTTGCCCTATGGGTATCGATATTGCGTCGCTTGTTTCTAAAGCTCGTCACGGTATGAATAAAGCGGGGCTCGTTCCGGAAGGGGTGATGCGCATCACCCGTAACGTTATGGAAAAGGGCAGTCCAACTGCTAATCCAGAAGATTTTAAAGGTCACGTTGCCGACGCAGGTGAGAAGTATCAGGTAGAAATGCATATGGACAAAGAAAAAGCCGATGTTCTTGTCCTGATGGCAGGTTCTGAAATCACCGAGTTTAAGGAATCGATGGCTGGAACCTGTAAGATTCTCAACCACATGGGAGTTGACTGGACGTTTTCGTCGGATGGATACGAAGCAAGTAACTTTGGTTATTTATCTGGGAATTTTGATTTGCAGGCTGAATTGACCATGAAAATCGTCAATACGGCTATAGAAAAGAGGGTTCATACGGTGCTCCTGCCGGAGTGTGGTCATGGATATGAAGTATTGAAGTATGGTGCAGCCAATGTTTATGGTAAGCAGCTGCCATTTACAATTCGTCATATCACTGATTTTCTTGCTCAAGGGTTTGAAGAGGGCAAGATCAAAGTGAAGAAAGTCGACCAATCGGTTACCTATCATGATTCTTGTCAATTTATCCGACGCGGTGGGCTCGCTGATGTACCGCGCACGATCATGAAAGCACTTGGTCTTGAGATTAAAGAAATGAAAGATAATAGAGAGTATGGTTGGTGCTGCGGAGGAGGTGGCGGTGTCAAAGGTATTGAGCGTGCATTGCCTTTAAGATCACAAGTCTTTCAGAACAAAATGAATCAGGTAAACGAAACGGGTGCAGAAATCCTTATGGGCGCGTGTACGATCTGCCGGTTAACCTTTAACGAACAACAAAAAGTACACAACTGGAATAAAGACTATACGAGTATGGTAGATTTTATCGCTGACCATCTAATTGAGGAGTAAGCCAGTGGCTGATAGCGGCAAAAGAGTGGTGGTTGATCCAATCACTCGCATTGAAGGACACTTAAGAATCGAAGCCAAAACCAATGATGAAGGTGCTATCGAACAAGCCTATAGTTCAGGGACAATGGTTCGCGGTATCGAGATCATCTTGCGCGGGCGTGACCCCAGAGATGCTTGGGCATTTGCTCAGCGTATCTGTGGTGTTTGTACCTTAGTACATGGTATTGCATCTGTCAGATCAGTCGAAGATGCGCTTGACTATGAAATTCCAAAAAACGCTCAGTTGATACGTAACCTGATGATTGCCGGTCAGAATGTCCACGATCACGTGATGCACTTTTATCATTTACACGCGCTTGATTGGGTTGACGTTGTGAGCGCACTAAAAGCTGATCCAAAGAAGACATCGGAGTTAGCGCAATCACTCAGCAGTTTCGCAAAATCTTCACCCGGATATTACAATGATAT
>CAZBDM010000078.1:11634-12502 GCA_964490675.1 uncultured Oligoflexales bacterium | reverse complement strand
TGATTGAGCAACAAAAGGTGACCCTCAATGGATTGCCCAGCAAGCCTCGTGCGACGGTCAAGTGCGGTGATGTCGTGAGGCTTGTTCCTGGTGTCTCCCAAAAGCCATGCCGCTTAGAGCCGCAAGCCATGCCTCTTGATATTGTTTACGAGGATGAGGTGATGATCGTTGTCAACAAGCCGGCTGGGGTCCTGGTTCACCCAGGAGCTGGGGATCACGGAGTCACTCTCATCGAAGGGATCTTACATCATACAGGCGGTTTTGACGGTGATCAAGACTCGTTGCGGCCAGGAGTTGTTCATCGTCTTGATAAAGACACAACAGGACTGCTCGTCTGCGCCAAGACGGAGCAAGCGCGCTCAAAGCTAGCCCGGCAATTTGAAGCTAAAACAAGTGAGCGTTACTACGTTGCGCTTCTAAACGGTAAGCTCGCCGATAGCCCTGTCACTATTGAAAGCTATCTTGCAAGAGACCCTCGCTATCGGCAAAGATTTACAAGTTTCACGGTCGAAGACGCAAAGGAAAAGCAACTAGACACCAAAAAGGGCTACCGATATGCAAAATCAATGTTTGAAAAGCGTGTCGTTTTTGGTGACCGATTGACCGTCGCTGCTATCAAGCTCTTTACCGGACGCACCCACCAAATTCGGGTGCATGCCAAGGCTCTCGGTTGTCCAGTTATGGGTGATTTGACTTATGGGCAAAAAAAGACCTGGCCAAATGGCTTCTCACCCCGCCTCATTCAGAGGCTAGACCGCATCAGCCGGCAAATGCTGCATGCGCAAGTCTTGCTGATTGAGCATCCTTTGAGCGGTCAAAAAATGCGCTTTGAATCAAGCTTACCATCTGATTTTATTGATGTTATCGA
>CAZBDM010000078.1:9158-11624 GCA_964490675.1 uncultured Oligoflexales bacterium | reverse complement strand
GAAGCTATTAAAACACTTTGATGAAACCTTAAAAAAATAATCATGATTGGCAAGACTAGGGGCGATAAGGTATCTAGGAAGAATTGTTCATCTTGAAGCAGCTTGGCAATTGATTCAAAATTAAGGATGACGTTTCCGCAATATCTAGGAGGACGAATGTCTCGGTTCACATGTGTCGCGAAAGCAATGCTTGTATTTTCGCTGCTTGGATCTTTCGAGCTCCTGGCTCAGCAGGGTTCCGTCGCGTCTTCTGGTGTTGAAACTCGTTCGGAAATGATGCTTTTAGCCGTAGACAAGACCGAGCTTATCGCTCATCTAAAAACCCTTCCTGAAAACATATCTGAACAAGAAACCCTCACTTCTTTCAAGATCGCTATCGGTAAGGCCAAAGGAGACAAGCAGAAAGAGGGTGATAATAGAACTCCCGAAGGAATTTATTTCGCCCAGCGTCATATCGAAAAAGAAAAACTTTGGACGGCCAAATATGGCCCCCGTGCGATCCCGCTCGACTTCCCCAATCCCATAGATCGTAAAGAAGGCAAGACTGGTTATGGCATTTGGTTGCATGGCGCCGGCAATGACGAGCGCATCAAGGACAAGAATGTCACGGAGGGCTGTGTGGCGTTTTTTAACTCAGATATTTTGAGAGTGAAATCGTGGATTCCAGCTTATCACGGCATCGTAGTGATCGCTCAAGACCTCAAAGATGTGAACCGCGAACAAGAGGTCGCAGAAGTTAAGAAGCTGACTGAGGGCTGGATCAGCGCTTGGCAAAACCGTGATATTGATGGTTACACCAGCTATTACGGGGCGGATTTCAGGCATGGTTCGCGTAATCTTCAGAAGTACAGCTCGTATAAAAGTCGGGTATTTAAAAGCTACAAGAAAATGACTGTCGATCTCACCGATCTTCGTGTCATTACTCATCCAAAATATGCCGTGGCTATCATGAATCAGGATTTCAACGGTGATGACCGTTTTATTTCAAAAGGAAGAAAGGTCTTGTTCTGGTCAAAAGATGAGCAAGGCGATTGGCGTATATCTCGCGAAGTCTTTGATAACCGCCGCTTCGAGACGGTTGAATTTAGCGAGTCCGACGTAACTTCGCTCGCAAGTAATCGCGAACCTTCTTCAAAAGAGTCAGCAAATAAGCGAAACCCATCTCCCGCTTCTTCACATCTATAGAAAACTTCTTTTTGACTCCGTTGGACCTATATTTAAGGTCGAAAATTACTTATCGAATTGGTAATCTCAAATTTGATTGTCATCTCTCTATAGAGTTTAGGAGTTTCAAGTGAAATTTGTTGTTAGCAGTTTAATTTTCTCTTTACTGGTCATCTCTGGCATTGCATCTGCAAAAGACCAGACTCTTTTTAACTTCAAAGGTAAGTCCTACAAAGGTTCAGACCTCGATCCTGATTCTCGGCAAGATCTCTATGAGGCGGAGCGTTTCAGCTTTGAAAAGACAAAGGAAATCATCGATGATGCGGTGTTTAATACTTACCTGGCTGAAGAAGCCAAAAAGAAAGGTAAGTCGGAAGACGATATTAGAAAAGAAGTGTTAAAGATCTCCACCCCATCCGAATCTGAAATGAAAAGTTGGTATGAAGCCAACAAAGCACGCATTCCTTACCCTTATGAAAAAATCAATGGTGAAATTGCCAAGCTCCTATCTTCTGAGCAAGCGCAAGGTAAAAAGAAAGAAATCGTCGATAGGATTAAAAAAGAAGGCAAATTTAAGCTTGCCTTGACTGCTCCACAAGCCCCTGTTTTTTCGATTAATACAGATGGTTACCCGAGCAAAGGCAAAAAGGGCTCAAAAGTGGTTCTGGTCGAGTTTGCTGATTATCAATGTCCACATTGTAAAGCGGCATCGGATGTACTGAAGAAAGTCTTTGAAAAATATAAAACCAAAATGCAGCTTGTTTATATCGACTTCCCCATCAATCGCTCTGGTATTTCAAGAAAAGTAGCCGAAGGTGGTGTTTGTGCCGATCAACAGAAAAAATACTGGGAGTATCACTACATGGCTTTCGATATGCAGAAGCAGCTAAGTGATGATTCACCTATGGAGTTGGCGAAAAAGCTGAAGCTTAACGAAAAAGATTTCGAGAAATGTTTGAACTCTACTAAGACGAAAGAAAAAGTCGCCCAGGGCAAAAAGGAAGGTGAGCGTATTGGGGTGAAAGGAACTCCTGCGATTTTTATTAATGGTAGAAAAATAGCAAATTATGACGAGAAAGTCTTGAGTAATGCCATTGAAAACGCCATGAAAGGTGTTATGTAAGCAAGACTGCCAAAAGACACTGGGCAAAATTTACCTCATTAAGACGATGATGCTGATTCCGTCAATAGGCCGTGGGAATCAGCATCATTTTTTTTTTAGCATGCATTTCGCTTAGATCCCGGATCCGAATATCTAGACGGTTGATGTGTTGCTTCGTCGTTGTGAAATCATCATGGACC
>CAZBDM010000078.1:3321-9148 GCA_964490675.1 uncultured Oligoflexales bacterium | reverse complement strand
CGTCCGAACTTCGCATCCGTTGATATTAAGGACTATTTTCTAAAAATTTCGGATCCCGGTTAGATCTGTCGATCACCGTTGCATTGACTAAAATTTTTTAATGACTGGAGAGGCGCTGCCGCAGGAATGAAGAGAGATATGATCTTTTCCAGCGATGCTGAACATGAGCGCAAGCTCGCGTAATCAAATCGAAATGACGTTTCCTACCATTTTGTAAAAAAACAGCTTTTAGTTGATTGATTGGCCAAATAATGTGATTTTTTACTGTTATATCAACAACTTAAAACCTACAAATATGATTGACAACTTAACATCTTTTTTATATAAAATTCGGGCAACAAACTATCGTTTATAAAATTAATTTAACGATTTGAGGTCGTTTTCGTTGCTATTGCGATGACATGGAACGTCAATGTCTATGACTGTCTCTAAATTGCTTTCTTTACTCTTCCTTAACATAGGGGTCTTGGTCGTCTTTTCTTGTGGAGAGGACCCGCAGACTTCAAACTCAGAAACATCAGCAGTCTACCTTGATCAGGAAGAGTTCAGGCGCAGTTTTATTGTCGTATTTGATGACCAATACAGCAAAGCACTTGCAGAGGAATTTGGTTATCACAGTATCACAGCAGATGAACGGGTCGTTGAGGTCTATGAAAACTGTGACGATTCTCTTGATGAATACGTCACTCACATTCAGAGCCGTGCTGATTTGAACTATTGGTGTGAAAAGACGAAGCCGGATCATGTCTTTCTTCTCAGTGAGTTGAAGAATGCGGTGATTGAAGATCATCGGTATTTTGTTGAAATGCTAAGTACTGAAAGACAGTTTTTGCAAGAGGATTACTTACCGGCGCGGATACAGCATCTCAAGAGACTTGCAAGTGTTCGTACGTTAGCTCTCGAAGATCTCAAAAAATACTTGCTTTCTCTTGCTGGTCAATTCGCTTGTGTGGAATCTGAATATAGCCCTTTAATTAAAGAGAAAGAAGTCCTTGAGAAGGAATTCAAGCTTCTTGACGTAATCAACAGGTTTGGGTTGCCTGATCGCTTTCGCTACCGCGTTGAAAAGATAAAAAATAGCCGCAGTGTTAGTCAGCAAGAGTGCGATAGCTTTAGCAAAGACTATACGAGAATTGTTAGTGCCTTAGCTGATAGCCTTGACAGTAACGAGAACCAACGACGCATCACAGAAAAGAGAAAAATACTTGCTGAGAAGGATCTTGGGGTATTAGTGATTTACGAAAAACAACTTCGTAAATGCAGCCAGCAGTGGCAAGCGGTGATAGGAGATCTCGTTGATCGCATGTTTGATGTGTTTGTCTCTTTTGACTTCCGCCAAGGAGAAAGAGATATTCGCATGCAGATCAATCGCTTTGCGGAGAGACGTCTTGATGTCTACGAGCGTCATCAGTGTATCAAGCTCTTTCACACCGAAGCAGTCGCGCGAGCGTACATGACAGAAGATCGTGACTTAAAAATGATACGCTGGATAGACAGCTTCTTTAAAGACTTCAAGCAATTTTTAAGGGACGATCATCCCGAAGAAGCTAATCCACTAGAAGCTTCTTTAGACGGTAGTGATCAAGGATACGATATCGAGAAGACCATCGATCAAATTGGTCTTTATCGAGTGTGGTTATCAACGTTTTGGTTTATCGAAGGTAAGAAAAATCAGGCTGACTCGGGGAGCGGAAGTGAACAATAGATCAATCAGGAAATGGAAGCTATCTTGTATGATCTTAACGTTCATCTTGCATGCCATTCCTTGCCTCCCTTTTTCTGCACCTCTACTAGCAGAAGATTATCCAGATTTTGATGCTGATCAGTTCATCGCCTTTCAGAATAATTACCAAGCGTCGGTTAATCTCGAAGGTGCTTGCCATGCGATGAATGAACGCAAAAAAGAGGATATCAATCCGTTTTCAGAAAACTTCGAAAAATGGGTCAAAAGAAGAAGGAAAAATCGTGTTGATCCCCGCCATCACAGAACTCTACTAAGCGAAAAAAGACTTACTTCAAATGATCAACATCAAAACGAGTATTGGGAAGTCTATCGCGACAAACTAAGAGGTAAAGTTAAGAATTTTGCTCTGCAAAAGTCGATCACTGCTCAGCTCAATATGGAGCAATTTAACTTCAAAGAACGGCAAATTCCCCTATTTCCAGATAATTGCCGATTAGACGGTAGTAGTGCGCGTGATCTTGCTGAACAGAGGCTGGTTTATCACGAGGAGTTAAGTAAGATTATTCCCATACGGAAGGCTTACCAATCCGACTTACAAAGGCTTCTTATTGCCAAAGCTATCGAAGCTGTTCTGGTAGAAAAAATATTGTTTACCGATGCAAACTTTTGGAAAGTCGTCGATCGTGACTGGGCCATTTCTATCAGACAATGGCAGCAAGGTTTGTGGCCTGATGCCAGTATTCCGCCACCTGATAAAATGGACTTTCCGAATCTTTATCCGCTCTCTCCTCACCCAAAAACAGTCGAAGAATACCAAAGCGCTCTGCAAGATTTTAATGTTCAATCGATATCCGCTGCTCAGCATGAAAGAGATGCACTCGGTGAAAGACTTTCCCGCGCTCTTTTTGTCATGCAAAATGAATCTTACGGACATCCCGTACAAGCCCTTCAAGAGATCCAGAGTAAGTTTCCTATTCTTGGATGGAAGTTTTATCACAAAGGTAAAGTTCAAAGCTTATCCTTGCACATGGTGGAAGAGCTTTTCGGAGAACGGCTTTACGTGAGAGGCGATGATGATAATTTCGCAAAACAGATCAATAGAGGTCTTGCAGGCTCGAGTTTCATCGATATCAATTTACTTCTCGGTGATAGCTATCTTGAAATGATTAAGAAGAGATATCAATATTTCCAAACTCATTTCAGTGAACGTGAAGTCGATCTTTATCTCAACCTTGAGGAAAAAGACTTAAGGACCGGCGAAAAGCTGTCGCTAAGTATTCAGCAAAAGCGAGCTTTCGCTGCAATCAAAATGTTTCTAACCTATGATTTGAGTGTCATTCTTGAGGCGCGAAGTTATAGTCTGGATTTTGAAAAAGTTGCCGATGTTGTTGATCAAGCCTACGTTAGTTGGCGACGCGATGTGTCCTATGTGCGTGACAAAGCCTGCAATTTAGATAACGATGAAAAGTTCGAGTTTATGCCGAGTCTTCTCTATAGCTACTTCACAAGTGTCAGCGCTGAAAAAGACGCCAAAATATTGCCGAATATGCTTGATGCCTACTGCAACAGTAACTGGGGAACAACCTTTGAGAGCAAGATCGAATCATATGTGCAAGGGGGAACATTTACTGCTTTTTACGTCGGTCTTTTGGTGCCTGGTGTTCCGACCGCTGTTTTTGTCGGTGTGTCAGCAGTAGCGATATATTCGCACGTGCAATCGGCAGAAAGGTATCTGTTCGCTAATTTGGTTGAGACGACCGGGTTTATTCGACGCCATCGTAACGATGCTGAACATCCAGTCCACATGCGCAGTTATCATAAAATTATGATGTTTTATAGCCTCTTTTACGGTATCGGAGGTCAGTTAGGTCAGCGCTATGGAAACTATCGTTACCTTGTCCCGCTGATGCGTTGGGATCATCAAACGAAGAAGCTTGTGAGAATGCCTTTCATGTCGCAGCTGACCTTTTTTTCAATGCTATCTATTTCAACTGCTGTTAACTACGCTCGTCTGACTCAGCATGGTGTGCCGATAAAAGAAGTTTGGAAAGAGCCAATCTTTTGGCTCAATATGTTTTTGTCCTATACGATTAGTCACTATGCCGGCCACCAGATGCGGGCAGGACTTAGCTTGTCTGCTCATGGCGGTAATATATTGCAAGGAGCAGCGATTTCTCAGGTCCTTACCTTTCAGTTCGAAAACTTCTTTTTGATCCTTAAAGATTTGCAGGGTCAAGATGATAAAATTGATTCAAGACTTATGATGTATGAAGCGATCTTTACAGCAAGTGTCGGCTTTGCGAAGGGAGTCGTCTTTAATACGGGATGGGCGTATCTGGATCACTTTGTCCTGGCAGCGATGCCGAATCATTTGAAAGCTCTAGGTTTAACGGTTGGGAAGAGCCTTGAAATGGGACTTGGTTTTTTGAGGTCTGGAATTGTCTTTACGGGGCGCAGTGTTGAGACGATGATAGCACTTAATGTTTACGTTAAGAATAAACTTGAATATGCCAAAGATGGTCTGACTTATTCGGAAGCTCTTGATCGCTTGACAGTTGATGACTTTGGACCTGGTAAAGTAGGGGATGATATCTGGAAAACTTTTACCGAAGCAAAAGAAGCTGGACTTGTCTTCCCGGAGTTTTTTGGGGGCTTTCTTTCTGATGCAGAAAATATCGAAAACTTAAAAGAACAGTTAGAACTAGAGGCTGCAGTATTCGATGCTGTGCTTGATTCCGCCGATCCGCGTGATGCCGAGAAGATGCGCGGTGAGTTTTATCGAAGAGCATTGCATGAAGCTCGTCAGATTGAAGACATACATCCGTGACACAGTCGCGTTGGTCGAGCGTGCAAATAACTGGCCTATTTACCCGGCAAATGAAGAGGACGATTCGGCGTGATAACGCCGCAATTAGGTGTTTTTCGCGATCGACGCATTGAGAGACTCAGCTCTTCTCAAACCAAGTCCTAATCATCGTACCGTCTTCATTAACTTCGTCTAAAACGATTACATGATCTTTTGAAAAAGAGTGGATCTTAAACTCGATCTGATCACATTCTTCTGTAGGCAAAAGGATAATGTAGCCTCTTGAAAGCTCATAAGGTTGATTGTCAATGCAGTAAGAGGTCTGGTTATTTTTGTTGTATATGTTAGCTGTTGATTCAGCCAAGTAAAACTCATAAGCATCAGCGACATCTTTACGAATATTAAACTCTTTTTGATTGTCAACATCGGCAGTTTTTTGTGATGTCCAAGTACCGTAAAGGTATTTTTTATCGAAGTTAATTTGGTTATCGACGTGAACGTCTGAATAGCATGAAGCTAGTAAAGAACAAAATAATGTGACCAAAAGCGCGTGAGTTTTGGTAATCATTGCTGACTCCGTTTTGTAGTATTTTGAAAAATTCTAAGTGATAGAAAACGAGCCGCCAACAAATATCTTATAAGTGTTCATTGTTGTTCAGAAAAATTGTATCAGGAAAAAAAAGGGTCGATCTGACCCCAGTATTAAAATTCTTCTTTTCGGCCATTTAGCATTGCAGCAACAACGACGCCTGGAAGAAGAAGGATGAGAAGGAGGGCAATATTGTTCTGTGCGTTGCTACCGAGAGTACCACAACGACTTTTGGATTTTGGCTTTGTTTTTGTCGTTGGTGTTGCAGTCGATGACTCAGTTAAATCATCACTATCGCTACTTCTACTGTAACTATAATCGCGGTAGGAGGTGTCAACCACCTTTTCGTCGGTTTCATCATCGTAGTTTAAGCCCAGTAGTGAGCCACTATTGCCACAACGACTTGCCATGTCTCGAATACACTGGTCTCTTGTCGATTGCTGGGTAGGGTGATTTCTCGTGCAGTAATCGACAATTGATTGATTTGTTGAAACGCTATAAGTGCTATGAACCTGTCTGAGTCGAGCGATTTCTGTTGTTTCACAGGTTGACGGACTAGAGTTGGAAGAACAGTTGTCTTCGGCTGTCTTCTTAATTTGGCAGTCTTTAATGTCTGATTCGATATTGTAAGTGTTAGCGCAGGTCTCTCGATGTCCTAGAATGTCTGAACTAGCGAGGCTGTAAGAAGGATAACTACCGTTGTAGGCGGTTGAAGGATAACCGACTTGATTGTAACCAGGAATACCAT
>CAZBDM010000078.1:0-3311 GCA_964490675.1 uncultured Oligoflexales bacterium | reverse complement strand
CATCACCGCATGTATTGTTTAAAGCGTAAAGCTGTTGGTCGCGCCAGATTTCGCGTTGATAGTCGATTTGGGTTTCCATTATTTTGTAAGCAACAAATCCTTTCACCAAACTGCCGGAAAGATCGGAGGCAAATTTCGCCCACACATTTGATGACCGGTTACTAGAGTAGTATTCATCGTCATTATCATCGTAGTCATTTTGACCAGAAAAAGAATGTTCTTTTGGCTTCCTACTTGATGCAAATGAAGGCGAAAAATCACCATTCATCACAGAATAAGTTTTATTGAAATTACTACTCATTTGTGAACGTCTACAATAGTAAGAATCGAAAGCTTCTGCATAGAGATGAACTTGGAAACTTCTATAGTTGCTCTCACTACTGCCAGTGATCCAGTTGTAGTAGCGGGTTAGATCTTTTCCGTTCTTCTGTAAATCTTCTTTATTGATTGACTTACGATCACTCGGAAACGAAGTGTTAAAAGAGTCGTTCCAAAAGGCGCTGGTCAGTTGATCGAGAAAGTTTTTGTCGGCTGTCCCAATCTCACCTCTCGGTGTCAGTTCAACGACTTTTGAAGTACTTGTGCCACCTTTCATGGTGTCTCGTATCGAAATTTTCGAATTCATAAAAATATAGGAATTGACGTATCCGAAAGTTCTTAAAGTTCCATGCTGGAGACCATCAAGGCTGTCGCTAGCACTGCTTACCGAGCCAGTAATGGTGGGATCTAAGAAGACGGTAATCGCGTCGTCAGACTCGTTGTGATAGAAGCAACCGGTTCTTTTTCCTTCTTCATCCATGCGTTTTGAGGATCCGCAGTCTGCATCTGTTATATTTTCTTTGACGATGATTTGATTCTTTTCAAGACCAAAAAAGATTGAAATGGTCTCAGGGGGAAGATGGCGCAGAAGCACTTCAACTTTATCTTTGATTGCTCGCTCGACATCTGCATTTGCAGGATTAATGACTTTGATTCTATTCTCTTTTACATTTTCATTACTCAGGATAGTGGCAGTCTTTTGTTTTTGAGATTCAGTTAATGACATAGAACAAGACGATGTAGCTTCAAATTTGTTGGCGGCAAAGTTGCCGAGTGTCGCTACGTCTGAATCTTTTTGCTCAGAAGATGGCTTACAAGCTTGGATAGATAAAAAAAGCGTTACACCAGCTACACAGACCCAATTTTTC
Organism: uncultured Oligoflexales bacterium; assembly: GCA_964490675.1. Taxonomy (GTDB): domain Bacteria; phylum Bdellovibrionota_B; class Oligoflexia; order Oligoflexales; family JAWKNZ01; genus CAZBDM01. The sequence goes on along the minus strand of CAZBDM010000078.1, from coordinate 2,124 downwards.
ATCATAGTCATTTCACCTCTTAAATCTGAGCTAGTCATCGGCAATTTATTAAATTTGTTGAGAGTTTTATTTTGATTTAGATAATAATATCAGATAAATAGCATCGATATCAGGGGGTGATGCTTTTGACAAATAGGAAGAATTTGTAAGAAAAAATGACTATTTCATCAGGTTAGCTTGCTTTTTTGGGTCGTGTTAAAAGCATTGCTGATCGATAGGCTCTGTTCTATTTCCGGTGTGGAGTCATCAGCGCTCGCAGGGTTGAGGGCGGGAATCGCTAGTGCCTAAAGTGGCCTAGGAATCCCGCACTGTAGCCGCCTCAGAGGTTTAGTGGTGGGAGGCTGTCGAGCTGTTCCGCTTGCTATTTCGAGTTGCGGAAAGTTATTCCTGATTCTTCAGGATCATTCTCTCGAGTTTGGGGATCCTGCGCATAAATGACCTACTTAGATGATTGATGTTCAATCCACTCGACCAAATCAATTTTAGTTACAATACTGATCGGTTTACGCTCGGAATTAATGACAACAACACTACCAACCTTGGTCAGTAGCTCTTCAAGAGCTGAAAGCGGCGTCGTTTGGCTGACGGTCGGGACGTTTCGATCCATTATTGACGCTAAACAAATATCTTGAGACATGCGTCCTGAAAGCAGGAAGTTAAGAAGTTCCGATTCATTGAGAATGCCGACTAGCTTTCCTTCTTGAGTAACCGGTAACTGTGAAAAACCTTTTTCGCGCATAATCGAAACAGCTTTTGTCATACCATCGTCAATGTCAACACATACGACGGGCGTTTTAGAAGACGAATGCGAAGCGAGATCGGCAACGGTTCCTTCGAGGAGTTCAACGGCGGTAAATCGATTGCTTTCCATCCATCTTCTGTCGACAAATTTCGACATGTAGTTACGGACACCATCCGGTAATATAACGACACAATTTTGTCCCTCTTTCAGCTTTGGCGCCTGCTGCAAGGCAGCAAACATGGCTGAGCCGGAGGAGCCGCCAACGAGAAGGCCTTCTTCTGCAATGAGCTGTCTAGCTAACAGAAAAGATTGGCGATCGTTGGTTTTTACCCAAGCATCAACAAGTTCACTTTTCAAAACGTCCGGAATAAAGTCGTAACCGATACCTTCCACCTTGTAGGAAGCAACGTGGCTACCTCCCGCAAGGATCGATCCAATCGGGTCAGCACCAACAATAATGACATCTGGATTGGCTTCTTTCATGCGTTTAGCAACACCTGAAATGGTTCCACCTGTACCAGCTCCCATAACGACCATGTCTACTTTGCCATTTAGGTCTTCAAGAATCTCAGCAGCTGTTTCGTGATAATGAGCATCCGGATTGGCAGGGTTTCCATATTGATCGAGAATATGCGCATTAGGTAATTCTTTTTGGAGCTTGGCAGCGATGCTAATATGACTTTCCGGTGAGTCAAAAGCTGCTTCAGTTGGGGTTCTGATAATTTTAGCACCTAGTGCTTCCAAGACGACCTGCTTTTCGCGACTCATCTTTTCCGGCATGGTGATAATCGCCCGGTAGCCTTTGACAGCGGCCGCCAGAGCGAGGCCGATTCCTGTGTTGCCGCTGGTGGGTTCTATTAAGGTGTCACCTGGTTTGATGCGTCCTTCTTTTTCAGCTTGTTCAACCATGTTAATAGCAATGCGATCTTTTATCGAACCACCTGGATTGAAGAACTCACACTTAGCGTAAAGATTGCAGGGTAGATGAGAGCCGACGCGATTAAGTTTCACTAATGGAGTCTTGCCGATCGCGTCAGTGATTTGTTGAAAAAGCATATGTTCTCCTGTCCATGTGTCCAAAATGTGTGGTGGCGGAGATTATCTAAATTTTGTCCCAAAAGGTCAATGATAGGCTTGGTTTTGCGGAAAAATGTCAAAAATTTAAATTCCAAAGATCCCAGTACGGCTGAAAGTGACCTTGAGTGTGATCTCGAGGGAGTGAATTTCAGCCGTCATTTTAGAGGTTTGACAAAGCAGTCAAAGCTTTGACATCGGCGGTTTTTGCCCGTTCGGAGAGTTGACGCAAAATGTCGGTAGTGAAACAATTATTTTAGAAGTCCTATCGAATCTGGAAATCCCGGTTTAAGCCCGTAGGCGGAAGA
>CAZBDM010000077.1:4632-12512 GCA_964490675.1 uncultured Oligoflexales bacterium | reverse complement strand
TGCCTCGCTTTGAGCGGTTTCTCTAGTAAAATCGGTTAAAAGCGAAACAAAATTAAGAGTGTGCCGGAGAACTAAGAAGCTAATAATTTTAGTTTTTTAAAAATAGAGGAAATTTATCTAATGATTGAGGACAATAGTCCCCCAGAAGCCGAGACCTTAGGAAACCGAAAAGATCCCATCGATAGCCCAGACCTAGACTCTGGTGAAAATTTAGACAGCGCTGAAGAAGAGGATTTTACAGAAGACGAGTTTGCCATCGACCCAGAAGAGCTCGCTGCCGAGCCTGTAAAGATCCCCGACGGCTTTAGCGATCTTGATCTGCCAGCGGTTAATCTTTTCGAAGAAGCTGAGCTTCACCCTAAACTTCTTGAAACGATTAAAGCAAGAGGCTGGGAAAAGCCAACACCCGTGCAGTCCATGTGTCTTCCTTACTCAATCTTGAAGCACGATCTTGCCGGATTCGCTCAAACAGGTACAGGTAAGACTGGGGTCTTTTTGATGACCCTAGGACATCGGTTTTTGTCGGAAAAGAGACCTGAAGAAAAACCCGGCTCCAAAAAGGCGGTCCCTTTTGCGGTGGTTCTGACCCCGACAAGAGAGCTTGCCATGCAAGTTGACGAAGAGTCTAAAAAACTCTGTGATGCTCTCAGTATACGCTCGCTAGCTGTATTTGGAGGCATGGACTACGAGAAACAGGCACGTAAGCTTCAGGCTGGCATGGATGTCATCGTTGCAACGACTGGGAGATTTAAAGACTTTTACAACAAGAAGCTTATCGATCTTAGTCAATGCCAGCTGTTCGTTTGCGATGAAGTCGACAGAATGTTTGATATGGGCTTTATCGAGGATGTCGAGTTTTTCCTTGAAAAACTCCCCGAAAGTTGCCAGAAGCTTCTCTTTTCAGCAACGACCAATGAGAAAGTTAAAGAACTCGCCTTTGAATACCTCGACAAACCAGCTTACATTTCTGCAAACCCCGAGGACCTCACGCCATCGGCGATCACCCAGTACGCGATTCTTTGCGAGACAAAGAACAAATTTAAAGTCTTGCTGGGACTTTTGGCAGAGCATAAACCTAAGATCTCTGTTGTCTTTGCTAACACCAAGCTTACAGCGCAGTGGCTTCACTACAAACTATCAGGAAACAATATCAGCAACGATCTAATCACCGGTGACCTCCCCCAGAGAAAAAGAGTCGCTCTCATCAAAAAAATTAAAAAGGGCGAAGTCAAATGTCTGATTGCAACTGATGTAGCAAGTCGTGGTCTCCATATATCAGATATTACCCACGTCTATAACTTCGATATTCCCGATGAAGCAGCCAACTACGTCCATAGGATCGGACGTACGGCGAGAGCCGGCGCAGAGGGGGCAAGCTACACGCTCGTATGTGATGAATATGGCGAAAACTTTGAAGCGGTACAAAACCTTCTAAAAAAAGACGCGCCCAAATCCGAGTGGTACAATCCCGACTACCTTAAAATCGAAGATTTAGCGGGTAACCCTTTCGAAGATAACTTCGGAGCCGGTTATCCCCAAAAATCCTCCGAAGAAAGAACGTCTGACTACCGCAACAAACGCAGAGGTGGCGAACGCGACCACAAAAAGGTCAGAGAAGACAAACCTCAAGGTAAGGATCGCCCAAAAAAAACCTTCACTCATAAAGGAAAAGCCCCGAAATCTCAGCTTCCCGAAAAGTACAGCAAAACGAAATCGAACCTTAATAAGTCTCCCCAAAAACCCTCTACAAGCCTATGGGGTCTTATCAAACAGCTTTTTGCAACCCTCTTTGGGGGCGGCAAGAGCAAGCAAGTTGAGCCTCTTCCCCAGGCGAGAGATCACAAAGAAGGTGGACGCCGAGGCGGTCCGCAAAGACGTCACGGTAAGGGTCAAGGACAGAGAGGAAAAGGACAAGGCAGGGGAGACAAGCAGCAACACAAACAAGGGGGCGGACCGCGTAAAAAATCTGCCTCTGGCGGTGGCCCAAACAGGCAAGGCGGTGGCCCAAACAGGCAAGGCGGTGGCAAGCGTTCTGGTTATTCAGGTAACAAGCCGCGTAGCCAACAGTCAGATAAGCAGAGACACTCCGGAAAGCCTCGTCACAGCAACAAGTCCAAAGGCCACTAACAGATTTACAATTTATAAGAAAAGGCATCACAATAATGTGATGCCTTTTTTATTTTTAGGAGTGATGATTCAATGAAGCATTTTTGGAAGTGGCTTGGAGCTTTACTTCTCATTGTCATTGCGCTGACAACCCTCGCCTCATTTGGCTATCGGTATATTGGAGAAAAAATCACTGACAGAATGTTTGAAGACTTTCTTTCTTCGCAAGAAGAAAAACGTCGTCGCTACCGCCATCTTTTTTGGCAAGACCACCATGAACTCACCAAGCTCAATAAAATCCATAAGATTTTCGACACCCGGGAATCGACCGACAATGCTGATGCAGGAAGTTACTTGAACAAAAGACTCGATTGGCGGTTTTTATCAAACAAAATTTTTCACGCGAAAGATAGACTCGAGTTAGATGAAGCCCAGTATACAAATCTGTTTGTTGATCAATCTTGGCTCAGAGAAGACAATTTTCCTATGATCAAGGATCTTGATTTTAACTGGATGAAAGTGCTTTTAAAATATGATCATTGGGATCTCGGATCTTTCAGTCTTCATAAAGAGCATCTCCATCATACCCTAAAAAAACCAGTCAATCTTCTTTATTTACCGGTTAGCCCAAGACTAAGTCAGATAACCAGACCTTGGATCATGCTTCGTTATCTAAAAGCTCTCGAGGATAAAGACTTTAAAGAAGCCAGTCTAGAAGTAAGACATGTCATCAGACTTCTTTTTACAAACGAATCTTTGGTTTCAGCAATGATCGCCACAAGTTTGCTGAGACAGGAGCTTCTCGTTTTCGCCCAACTTCCCCACGATCTGCAAAGGACTTTTGCCGTCAGACCATTGAATCTAAAAGACATAGAAAGGATAAGAAGGTTCTTTATGGCCCTTCCTTCTGTTCTTCCTTACGGGGGTGCAAATGATCTAAGTGAGCTTAAAAGATTAGAGATCGGTTACTGCGTTGCACTTTCTGAATATCCAACCTATATCAACACACTCTATGAACCCATTTTCAAGCATCTTATCGGCAATGAACTTAAAATCATGTTTGAAGCGATCAGAGAAAATCGCTGTCGTCTTAAAGTCCAAAAACTGGTTATCGCAAAAAAAGACGAATTCCATACAGCGATGGAAGGAATCCACATCTTTGCCGCAGCTCTTCCAGAAGATGAAGCATTACAAACAAAGGATGATCTCTCCTCACTTGTCGATTTACAAACAATCAGTGAGTATCCTTTTATTTCTAGGATGATCTCACGTACAATTTTGACAGTGTTAACCATCGATCATTTTCACCTCTACGAAAACCTACTAGAGAAAAATCAACCGGATGCAAAAAAATCCGATCAATAGATTAAGATCGATTGTGAGGAGGACGAGGTGATTTATCGTCATGTGAAGCCAAGCACTATATTTGGTATAAGCTTTATCTTACAAAGCTGTTTTTTCTTTGACCAAGACAATGACAATGATAGCTCACCGGACACCAGCCGGCAGCCAATCACCTCAGGCTATCAACAAGTACAATAAATCACTTCCAACAACACATCTCCCGTTGGGACTAATCTTTATAATTTCTCTTATTTCCGCTCTGCAGAGTGGATCTTTATCGATGCGATGATGAAATCCTCCCGCTGGTTTCCCTACTCTGAATCACAGGGGTGGGATAATGGTAGCCTTGAGACCGATGACAATGGTTGGCCCACTTCAGTTGGAAAAGATACGACCCTCATTAAAGAATTTTATAGAGCCATTAACGGCCAGTACCCATCAGGTACCTACGTTGTCCTCTGGGATGGTGCTGATTTGGGTTTTGAAGTCGGCGATGATGCCTCTGACGCGAGGTGTGATGATGGCTCATCTCTGACAAACTGCGCCACTAAACGGGCTCTATTTGAAGTCGATACACCTTCCTCTGAAGGCTTTAATTTTGAGCTTGGCACAGACGGGATGAGCACTTCCCATTACATGAGAAATATAAGAATCATTGTACCTGGTGGCATCTGTGGCAGCTCCCAAACAGAGCTTGATTATAAAAGCTCTTGTGAAACTTCTCGCGGTGGCACGGGGAGTTTTGGAAGTGGACAAACTTTTTTTGACTTTGAAGACGTTTATTATAACCGCTTTGCCGATAATGTAGCAGAAATGCAAAACCCTAAAGTACTCTTCCACCCGCTTTCCCTTAGAAGACTGAGTCCATACTCGACCTTAAGGGTGATGGAACCACTGGCGATTAACTTTGGTAATGAAGTTGTCTCATGGAATGACAGAGGTCAGCTTGCTGCCGATACCATAGGAAAGGACGAGGGCGCATCACCAGAGGTTTTAATCGCCCTGGCAAATACTCTTTCCTCTGATATCTGGATTAATATCCCCCACCAAGCTGATGATGGCTACGTCAGATCTTTTGCCGAACTCGCCCTCTCACAGCTCAAAACTGACTGGAACGTTTACCTTGAATACACTAATGAGCACTGGAACCCTTCACCTGAATACCCGCAATCTGATTATATGCTTTCAAGAGCTATTGAACTCGGACTAGGCGAAGGGGATACCGTTAGAAACCGTGGCGGGCTTTTCTTTGCTCAAAGATCTACGGAAATCTTTAAGATCTGGCGGGATGTCTTTAGCGCGTCACCTGACAGAGTGCAGAGAGTCTTAGGAACTTTTATCGCCGACTCTGCATTGACAGAGCTTATGCTTAACCATAACGATACCGCAGATAACGTCGATCACATCGCCATTGGCTACTATATCGGCCTTTATTTAATTCTTGATCATCTCGACCAGATCACCCCATGGGGACTGGATCAGTTTTTTTCGGAGCCATGGAGTTTCAAGACTCCGATCCTAACGCCTACCCTAAAACACGAGCAATCCTTAAGTTTATTCGCGATAACCCGCGGTGGTGGTAAGTCGACGGGGAACGTATTGAACCTGCTTTTCTGATCACATTTTTTACGCCCAATCTTAGACTTTGACAGACACTTCACGGTAAACCCCTAATTTAACCTAAAAATAAAACGGCACAGTGATTGCAATCTGAAGGATGCTTGTATGTTTTTTTAGGAGTATTTGAAATGAAGGTTTTATTGATAAAGAAAAGCAAGTGGATGTTTCTCGGGTTAACCCTTGCATCACTCGCTGCTTGCCGTACTTCAGGTATTCCAGGTGCCCCTGGACTTGAAAGCGCAGGCTCAAATTCCGTTCTCGCATCGTTCCCAGGACATGACATTCCGAGTGAAGTTGATGACGATGATATTTTTGTTCTCAATTGTTTTGACGAATCCGATCAATTTAAAATAAAGGGAGAAGAGGAAAGAGAAACTCCTTCCAATGCGCTTTCTAAGACGAAAAAAGTTGTCTTTCCACTAACAACTGAACAAGAAGAAAAGATGGCAAAAGGCACCGTCAAGTGTAGCTTAGAAAACTACGCCGATCGTGTAGATACCTACAGATACTACACATCTGACCGCCATGAAGGTAAGTACCTCTACTACGGTAGTTCAAAAGAACTCGTCAAAAAAGTGGGAGCGGGTTACAAAATCTCTGACATCACAACCTTTAAGCTCTTTAGAAAAGGCGGACCGACGGTTGGTTATGTGGAAGTAAAACCGACTGGAGATTCAGATGTCAATATGACTGATTTAAGCAAAAATGATGTGTTTGTCGGTCTAAACTGTACCTACGAAGACAGGACACCACTGCAAATTCCAGCGGAACCAATTGCCGGTTCACCACTACCGAATAGAATCAAGTTTGCTATTCAGGAATCTGACCTCAATAGAAGTCTTGCAGCAGATAAGACTCAGCTTACATGTACTAGTGTTTTTGCAACAACCGAAAAAGGTAGGAAAAAATACAAAGGAGATTTAAGTAGTAAGGTGGAAATCTCTCTCAATAACCAAGCATCTCCGGGATCAAGAACTGTTAAATTTATCGAAAAGACCGCCGTGGCAGGTGGAGCACCAGGGAGTGTATCTATCACTGACGTCAATACTTTTACGGGTCTTTTTGATGGTAAGACATATGCGAATCTAGACTGTACGGGTGCTCCTACAGGCTACATAAATAGAGAAATTACGCTAAAAAATGATTCTGGCAATCTTTTTATGGAAGTTAAATCGGTGAAATGTTCTGACTCTACTGAGAAAACAGCAACTTGGAAAATCAGCTTTTTACAAGCCTACGCTCGATCTGCGAACGGAGCTCCATTCCAAATGAATTTAGTAACACTTAAGGAAGGTGCTGCTGACGTCGCTAGCTTACCAAGCATTAGTAAAACTTCAATGTTAGAAATAAAATCAGAGACACTGAAGCTTGGCATGCTTGAAGGACTTTCTTCTGATGTTTTATACGAATTTACCGGCACAAACGACGCGGATGATGTCGAATTCTTAAACTTCAGCCCTACGAACTATCAAAAGCAGTAAAAGATACTCAAACCTTCATTAAAGATTATATTCCAAGCCGTGCACTTAAAGTGTGCGGCTTGTTTATATTTCTAGAGTCAGTTTTTTTAGATTTTTTATCTTTGGCCGAGCTGCCCGTTCCAAAAAGACCGCCCACATTGACTTCTCGCGGCTAGAAAAAGCCATTTTAAGATAGTCTTTTGAGACAAGAGCGAGAAACCTTGCCTTGAGGTCCTCGATACTACTGCTGTGGATTGTCGCAAGACAACCACCATGACCTGTTGCTTCAAGTTCAAAAAAGAGCTCTGCTTCTTCTGTTCTAATTTCTCCAAGAACAAACCTATCTGGACGTAACCTGAGAGCCTGAGAGAACAGATAACTGAGCCCAAAGCCGCCTTTTCCTTGGATATTTTCATGAGTGGTCTGAAGGCCGATCCAGTTGGCGCGACGAAGAGGGAGCTCGGCAAGTGACTCAATGACGATAAGTCTATCCTCTCGGCAGTAGGTCTCAAGAAGGCTATGTAAAAAAGTCGTCTTACCAGAACCTGTCGGTCCACAAATGAGAAGGGATTCTTTTTCACTCATAATATGCTGAAGGATCTCGGCATGGCTTTTATCGCAGTCAAAATCATCGAGAGTCAAAAGTTGAAATCGATGCCTTCTCAGGCTTAAAAGAGGTCCAGATCGGCTAAGAGGAGGCAAAAGAATATGCCATCTCAGATTTTCTTTACCGTACCAACCGCCAGCGGCTGGCTTATAGGGGTCGAGTCTAATGTTCTGTCTGAAACAGAAATCCTGCAAGCAGTCGATAAAGTGTTCTTCATCCCTAAAAGGACTCTTTTTTCTTTCTTTTCTGTCTTTAGTGAGGATTTCTAGACTGGCAGGACCATTGATAAGAATTTCATCCCAGTCGAGCTCGGCAGTTTTATTTAAAATGTCATCTAACCAATCTTGCATTAGACAAGATTAGTTAGAAAGACTTGGATCGTTAAGTGACATCTAACAATAAAGCGGTGGTTGTCCGTCTTTTTCTGCAAAACGGCTCACTTGTCGGTCCGATTCAAGCTGCGTTGCGTGAATGACACTGTAGACAAAAGAAGAAATATCTTCTTCATCCCAGTCTCTGGTGTCTAAACTTCTCAGACTGGCGAGGATCTTTTCGATAATATCGTTACTGATATACCCTTTGATACGCCACGATTCGAGCTTTTGCCAAAGCTCATTAGAAAGATAGACACTCTCTGCCGGGTTTTCTATGCGGACACCATCGATAAAGCCAGAGTGAATCGTACCAATCACTTCATGGTGCCGACCTGAAGTAAAGACTGTTTCAAAGCAGTCCAATGCTTC
>CAZBDM010000077.1:0-4622 GCA_964490675.1 uncultured Oligoflexales bacterium | reverse complement strand
TCAGAGATCACTTCGCTTTCAAAGCCTCGTTCCAAAAGAAAATCGAAAATAACATTCTCGTTTTCTAATGAAATACCATCAGCCACCATAAGTTTGGTGACCTCTTCTACAGCTTGCCACCAGTTTTTTCGTGGTCGCGCCAAAAAATGAAAATCATTATCTATGCCAATACCCATTTATCTCTCTCAAATAGACTTAAAAACTACTATTCAGTGGGAACTTACAGATCCCTCTTATCAGCATCTCAATTCAAAAGACAAGATGGAAATAAAACTTTTTTTGACTATTTTTTCACCACGACGTCTGTCCTGCACTTAAATCTTTCATTAAGCCACTGTTGCGCATCGTCAAATGCCTTTGCCCCTTGACTTTCAAGCCATTTATTACCTTGGCCGCCTGGGTAGTCGAAGGGTTGGTCGAGTATGCTGACCTCCCTTCCTTGCTCAAGAGCCATCCGGGCTGTTATGAGCGCTCCTGATCTTTTGTTGGCTTCAACCACAAAAGTTTCTCTGGAAAGACCACTGACGATTCTGTTTCGAACAGGAAAATCACAAGGCTTTGAAGGCGCCATCCAAAGTCTTTCGGACAACAGAGCACCTTTGAGAGTTAAGATCTTTCGAAACACCGCCAAATTCCCCCTTGGATACAGCTGCCCCAACCCGCCAGCAAAGACAACAACAGCTGACGACTCAAAAGCCTCATCAGATACGGCACCCTTATGACAAGCAATATCACATCCGTAGGCACCACCACTGACAATAGTATACCCCATAACAGATAATTTCTGACCTAGCTCAAATGACTGAGCCAAGGAGTGAAAAGATGCTTTTCGAGAACCAACCACTGTGACCATCGTTTTTTTAAGACTTGATTCATCTCCTAAAACAGTCAGACAAAGCGGTGGATCTTGAATATGGCGCAACAGGGGAGGATAGCAGTCATCAAAATAGAAGAGATTTTTTGCCCCATTGTCTTTGCATGCGACAAGGTGCTGATAGAGGTAGCGAGCACACTGAGCAAATGTTTGCGAGTCAATCGGAGTATGTCTTTTGAGTGCTCTTTGAAAGACAAGATTGAGCTTTACGCGGTACTCTCTTGCAAAGTCCACCCATTGATTGACATCCCAGTCCTGACAAGAAAAGCCTTCCGAAAAATCAAAATCCTTATTAATCACACGGTAGGTGGTAGCCGGACATATCCATCGTCTTAATGTTTGCGATAGGGCATGAATAATAAGTAGAGCTGCATCCATCAAAGTCACCTTTTAAAAGAAGATCTGCTTCAATCTTCTGAAACAAATCTCAAATCGGCCAGTGACAATTAGACTTCGCTTATTTGGGTCCAGAGACCTCTTCTTTAAACTTTAAAAGCTCTTTAAAGACTTCATTAGACCGCACATCCTCATTATTGTCTGCGTAGTTATTTATGAGGGTTTTCAACTCTTCGACAATTTTCTTTAGCAGCGAAATACGTTCTTCGTTGATAAGATCGGCTTTTACGCGCAAATAAATCAAAAGATTTTCAAACTCAAAAGCATAGCGAGCTAAATTGAGTTCTTCCAAGTTTTCAAAGGATTTACGTAGCATCTGCATCGCTCTAAAAAGATAGCCCAGTTCCCAAACCCTGACTTTTTTGTCTTTCAGTTTGACCAGGGAACTTTCACATTGCAGCAAATGAGGCAGCATTTCTTGACTGATAATCCTTTGTTTTTGATTTTGACTTGTGTTGAGTTCAGCAAATTTTTTCTGTTCCGAACTAAACTTTAAGGCTTCAGAGGCGAGTTTTTTTACGATTTCTCCATCTATTGGCTTTTCAACATAGTCAAAGGCGCCAAGATTAAAAGCCTGCAGAATTGTATCGAGACCAGGAAAGGAAGTAACAAAGATACAAGGCGTCTCTAGTCCTTCTTTTTTTAGATGACGAAGAAAGATCAGCCCACTCATATTTGGCATCATAATATCTGAAATCACAACATCGATAGGCTCAGACTTCGAATCCCTGTTTTCTCTAATGATTTCGAGAGCTTTTTCACCGTCCTCCGCACCAATGCACTTAACATTCAAAGCAGCTAAATGAAGACACATAATATCTCTGATGTCTGGCTCATCGTCTATAACCAGCACTGTGCCTTTTTTTGATTCACTCATAATCAATTCCGTAAAAGCTGTTGAGACTTCAATAAATTTCTTTCAAGTTTAACACTTAATTAGTAGTTAATGCCATTAAGTTCAGCTTTCCCCAAAAGAGTTCCGAAATTGTCTCATTTTGGCATGAGAGAGTGAACTTGGCCGGGAGCGCAGGACTCGAACCCGCATCTTCGCCTTCGTAGAGCACTATTCTTCCACTTGAACTAACTCCCGGATATTTGGCTAAGGAGCTGGGACTCGAACCCAGATTGGCCGGTTAGAAGCCGGCTGTCTTTCCCATTAAACGACTCCTTAAAGAGTAGTGGAGAGTGGGGTGAGAATCGAACTCACGCCTTCAGAGTTAAGAGCTCTGCGCACTAACCATCATGTGCTACCCACCCTTGGTAGGGGATGTAGGAGTCGAACCTACGCACACGGTGTGTAAGACCGCTGCTCTAGCCACTGAGCTAATCCCCCTGGTGGAGACGGCAGGTTTCGATCCTGCGTCTTTCGGGCTTCAACCGAACGCTCTACCGATTGAGCTACATCTCCTGGTACGCGCGGATGGAGTCGAACCACCTTCTCTCGCTTATCAGACGAGCGTCTTAAACCCTTGGACTACGCGCGCTAAAAATCTTTAGTGGCTCCAGTGGGACTCGAACCCACACTTAACCTGTTTTGAGCAGGGTGCCTCTTCCAATTGGGCTATGGAGCTTTTTTACCTGGTAGTTCCTGGGGGATTCGAACCCCCACTGAACTGGGTTTAAACCAGTTGCCTCTTCCCGTTGGGCTAAGGAACTTTTCATATTTGGTTGCGGACTCCGGTAACGCTCCGGCTAAAGTGGCTTATGAAACCACGCGAGACACTTGCCTCCCACCCGCATAGGTATATTGGCAGGGGAGGTGAGAATCGAACTCACGTATTCCGCTTCAAAGACGGACGCCTTACCACTAGACGACTCCCCGTTGTATTTTGGTAGCCCCCGAGAGACTTGAACTCTCACGTCCTAAGGACCACGGCTTCTAAGACCGCTGCGTCTGCCAGTTCCGCCAGAGGGCTTGGTTTTAATGCTCGTAAAAGTTTCCTTTCATATAGTTTTCAAACAGATCTGCTAACTCACCACCGATGACATCAGAAAACTCTGGTTTTTCTGGATCTGAACGCAGATTCATCCGCGCTTCACGAGGGCTTTTGTCAGCTTTTTTACTGTTACATGGCGCACAAGCAGTGACTGTGTTTTTCCAAGAGGTTTTTCCTCCTTTTGATCGCGGCAGAACATGATCAATGGTAGCGGTGCGTCTTGTTAATCCTTCACCACAGTATTGGCACTGCCAGTTATCACGCGTGAACACTTCTAGTTTTCTAAAGACGTTTCTTTTGCGTCTTTTAATTTTTGTGTAACGTTTTAGCCTGACAATTCTTGGAAGCTTTACCGACAGTGAAACAGATCTGATAAGTACTTCTGTTTCCACTAGTGGTTCTGCTTTTTCCGTTACAAGCAGGTAAACTGCTTTTTGCCAGCCAACAATTTGAATCGGCTCAAAAGCGTAATTAACGACTAGGGTGTTCATCTCATCCTCATAAATAATTTTTGACTTCTTAAAATCTTTTGAAGACTTTCTTCAGGCAAGACGGATCGAGCGAGATCCGCGCAGCGACCATGAGGGTCGTGAGCAGATAGAGTCGATGATCCAACGCAGCATGAAGGAATTCTCCAAAAGATTGGAGCCCACCGTGGGAGTCGAACCCACAAAACCTTTCGCTTACAAAGCGACTGCTCTACCAATTGAGCTAGATGGGCTTTATATCTTTGGCGGTGAGGGTGGGATTTGAACTGCGAATAAGCCAGTGGCTTGTGAGCAGCTGCATTACGGGGTAGTGAAAGCGAAATTCCCCTGGCAGCGGCACGATTGACGGCTAATTTCCCACGCCTCTTCCGTTATTTATCTGGCTGTCAGGGTGAGACTCGAACTCACATCGTTCCGCTTAACAGGCGGACGCTCTACCTTTGAGCTACCTGACATGGCGACGCATGTCGGATTTGAACCGACGGCCTTCCCTTCGACAGAGGGACGTCCACTCCAGACTGGACCGATGCGCCGTATTATGTTTTGGACTGGATGATGGGCGTCGAACCCACAACCTTCTGGTTGGAAGCCAGATGCTCTGCCAATTGAGCTACATCCAGTTGGAGAGTGGTCTGGGACTCGAACCCGATCAGAAGCCTGCGGCTTCTGAGCAGCCTTGTTCCGTCGCTACCCTCTGCGAAATTCTTCGCAACGTATCCCGGCAATGCGAGGTACGCGGTTTAAAATATCTTTGGAGAGTGGTCTGGGACTCGAACCCAGATCCTCGGTTTAAAAGACCGCTGCACTGACCATTTGTGCTAACCACCCTTATTTATCTTTGGCAGGTCGAGTAAGAATCGAACTCACAGTTTCAGGGTTGGAGCCTGATGTGTTGCCGTTACACCATCGACCTGTTTTCATTTATTT
>CAZBDM010000076.1:8015-12553 GCA_964490675.1 uncultured Oligoflexales bacterium | reverse complement strand
AGTCCATAAGCAAAGGGCTTAAGTGCTGATCCTGGGGACCGACGTGCACTTGTACCATTGACTTGACCTGATATTTGTTCGTCAAAAAAGTCTGCTGAACCCACCATTGATAGAACTTCCATAGTCTTTGTATCAATCAACAAAGCTGTCGCGTTTTTTATTCCGACTTTCTTTTTCTGATTCACATAGCTTTTGATTTGGGCTTCAAAGGTCTTTTGAATTGAATAGTCAAGTGTCGTGATCACCGACTTTTTGACGGTATTTCTAAGCGTATCTTCGACAAAATGTGGCGCTCGGAAAGGAAGTCGTCCTGGCGCGTTCATTTTTATCCTTAGTTTGAGGTCAGATGCGTTTTTTTCTCCAACCACATAGTTTTCCTTCCACAATTCAAAAAGTCTCATTCTAGCTGCAGTGAGATCCTGATTGGGATCGCGACTCTTTTTGAGATTATAGGTTCTTTGGTAAGGGCTTTGTGGAATTACGACAAGGCTTAGGGTTTCAAGTAGAGAAAGGCGCGAGGGAGGTTTATTGAAATAAATAAGGCTTGCCGCTCCGATGCCCTCGATATTGAAACCATAAGGAGCGATGTTAAGATAAGCATTGAGAATCTCGTCTTTTGAATACATTAACTCTAAGAAAAGTGCTGAGAGAATCTGTAGGGACTTACCAGGGATATCTCGGGTTTCAATGTCATAAAGGTGACGACTGAGTTGCATTGTTATCGTGGAGGCACCGATGACTCTCGTTTTACTCACATAAGTCGTCCAAAATGCCCGTAAGAGAGAAAAGGGATTTACCCCGAAATGAATGTAAAAAAACCTGTCCTCATAAAGTAAAGTGGCTTTCTTGACAAAAGGAGAGATGTCTTGCAAGTCGGTGTTGAACCGATAAATTTCATCTTCTGCAATCGTCAGCCTTAAAAGTGTTTGATTGCGATCATAAACCGCTCTTGAGTAGGAATATCCTTGAAGAAGGGGTCCAAACGGTTGCCAGATAACAACCGCTTTGTGGACTAAAAAAAGTAGAATGAAAAAAGACAGAGCTTTGAGGGCAAATTTTTTCATTCGACTGTGATACTCCCCGATACGCCGTATGCCTGTATGGAACGATCATACATCGATTCTGCAAAGATTGATGGAACGACAAAAGTGCCTTTATTAACAGCTTTTATTTTATACTCATAGGTTTTTATCTTCGTTCCAATTCCGCTAAATAAGAGCAGACGATCTTCTCTTACATCTACATAATTGAAGTTTTGACCACTACGACTAACCGAATCTATGACCGGTTCAAATCCTCCAGGTAGAAGATCAACGATGACCGCATTAGGAACGTAGTTTTGATCAATTGCTCTAATACGCAGCCTCACAGTCACCTCACTGCCGATCGTTGTCTTGTTGATGATGTTTGCTTTTTCATCGAGAAATTCTCTGAATACTTCGATCTTTTGTGATTTGGCTTTCTTGAATGGTTCTAAGTCAAAACCAGACTGACTTACGGCATAGAAAGCAAGATCTTTCGAACTATTGTTAATCCTTACGGCGTCACTTGTCATAGCGAAAGGTCCTTTTGCAAAGTACTTACCAGAAAGCTTGAGTGCGACTTCTTTGTCTTTTTCAAGCGTAGAAACTAAAATATCCTTTGCTTCCGTTGAGCCAGAACGTTTTGCGTATTCAGCAAAAGCGAGAATAGCAAGTGCAGATGATGTCGTGTTGTAATTTCTGTTAAGATCTTGAACGATCTTTTTGAGCTTCTCTCCTTCGACTTTTTTTAAGTATTTAGGGAAGTAGCGGGCTGCAAAGTAAAGATTGAGAGTTCTTTTTATTGTTGAGTCGTAAACTCCATATTCAAAATCGCTGCGCATGTCTGAGTCAAAGTTATAGTTTTGTAGGTGGATATTAGCTTTTTCTTCGACTTTCATTAATTTGTAAGAGGCCGCCATGTAAAGAAGCATGATGTCGTCTTTCCAAACAGGCTCTTTAAAACCCTCTAGCCACTTCTCTAATCCTGTTAAAGCCTTGGTCGTAATACGACCATTTCTTGTCAGTAAATAAATGCTGTAGGCTTGTACTCTTGCCATCACGAGACTTTCGGGCTCGCGTTCAGAGTAGTCCTTTAAGAAAAGCAGTGCACTATTCATAAGACTCTGTGGAATTTGATAACCACGATCATTTGCTTCACTTAAAAAATGTACCCCGTAAGCAGTATGAAAATAATTGAACTCTCTTGAACCTGGCCACTGCATAAAACCACCAGCAGGAGACTGTCTTGATGCCAGGATCTCGCTAATTCCCTGGACTTGTTCGGCAAGTTTTTGCTGGGCTATTGCAAATTCTCCAAAGCTAGATAAGACAAGGTTTGGTAAGCCTTTACTGACAATTTGTTCGGTGCAGCCATAGGGATACTTATCAAGATAAGCTTTAAGAGAGCTAGCTAATGCGAGAGGCAGCTTAGATACACTTACTACGTTTGATCGAAACTGTTTGAAGGTGCGTCTTGGGGTTTTTATATCAATTTTTTGCTGTGGGTCCAATATCCCGTTGTTTATACTGGTCATAAACCACTGTGATGGTCTGATGCTAAGGGTCGCGCTACGCGATGATGTCTTGTCTTTATGAGACGCCAAGAACCGAAAGCTAGCGTTACCAAGCGGCTGTTTTGCTTTTACTTTAAATGTGACACTATCTTCTGAGCCTTCGTCAATTTGAAGCTGTTTGGTTTCTTCTCCCAAGACTTCTAGATTGTTTGATGTTTGCAAGTTGATGGAAATAGCTGCTGCTTTGCCAGAATCTTCAGCAAGGTTTGAAACCCCAAGTGAAATTTGGAACTCGTCTTTCGGAGCGACGAAGTTGGGTGTGTTAGGTGAAAGGACAAAGTGACCCCTGACCAGTGTTTGGTCGGCGGCAGCATCCATGGCCGTCTGAGAAACAGCCACAGCTATAACGCGCAGACGGCCGGAAAAATAGTCAGGCACCTTATACTGTACGATTTGTTTTTCGGAGCCGACGTCAATTACTCCCGACCAAAAAGCGACGGCTTTTTCTCGTTTTCTCTTGAATGGATTTAAATTGCTACCAAGAAGAGACGCAGCACCACCTGCTTGTGAGGAGCGCAACTTTTCGATTTTTGAAAACTCCGGTAAAATCAGGTCGAGGATTTGCCTTGTTTCGACTTCTAAAGCTCTTTTCTTATAAAAGCTACCAAGTGGGTTCGGATTTTTATAGCGGGCCACCTGCAAAATCCCTTCATCAACAGCGAAGACGATCGCTTTTCCTTTTCTTTCGGTGGATATAGCGATATCGAGTGTCTTTCCTGGCCTGACAAGTTCAGGCAATTCAAGGTTGATTTTATTAATACGAGAAGATTTGTCGATCGAGAAGGGAACGACTGATGAACTCAATGGATTCATAAAGATTTCGTCGGAATCAAGTGATCTGACAAACGAAACATTGATATAACCATTACCTTCTAAATCAGGAGGCAGTTTGATGGTTTGGACGCTGCTGGTTTTGTCGGTTTTAAACCACTTATAAGCGTACACCCGTTCTTTTTCAATCGTGATAATTCCAGCGCCTACATAGGGAGAGCGAATATTGAGTTCTATTTCTTCTCCAGGGTTGTAGTCGCTCTTGTTGAGCTTTACTTGAAGTTCAGCGTTTTTTTCCAGTTCAAAGCTGATGTTCGCTTCGCCAGCAACACTATAACGAACTCGATTAAGTTCAAGTCCCTCTTTGTTGAGGATGACGACAGCAAAGTCTCCAGGGGTTTCACTATCTAACTTATAAGTGGTTCCTTCTGCAGTGATATTAAAGGGAGCATTAGAAACATCATATTCTTTTTTGACTGACTCGTATTTAAAAGTACCGTTGCTCTGTTTCACAAGAGTCGAGATCTGTTTGAATTCGACAATTTTGGCAACAAGTCCTTCCGCTGCAACTTTTTCTAAATCGGAATTGACGGCGATAAAATCAACTCCGATATCAACACCTTTTTTGATGTATGCGAGGTTGCCTTGTTTCTTGTAACCGACAAGATACTCAAGGGGAGAAACGAGCACTGAGTTTGTCGCAACAACCGATCGTCCTCCTTCTTGTTCGAAGCCTTCAGCGGTAAAAGTAACAAGATATGAGGCACTCTCATACTTATCAAGATTAAAGGTGTAGTCAGCCTTTCCTTCTTTATCGGTCTTGATCTCACCTAAGTCTTCGCGGAAACTCTTCTTAGAACGCATCGGATCATGGAACGTCCACTCCCGAAAACTATAAAAAGACGGATAACTAGGTGTTAAAGAAAGCGAAGCTTTTATCAGGCGATCTTGAGCGGGAGTGCCAAAGAGGTTTTGCAGGGAGACGATTCCATCTAACTTTTCTGGAGAAACCCACCCCTTGTTGACTGGTTTAGAAAACTTCGCAGAAATCTTAAGCTTGTCGGGAACGTATTCTTCGACTTTTACGGTGACGTAACCAATAAATGTTCGTTTGTATTTACTCTTCTTGTAAAAAAGATTTGCTGTGTAGACACCTGTCGGCCATGTTTCT
>CAZBDM010000076.1:0-8005 GCA_964490675.1 uncultured Oligoflexales bacterium | reverse complement strand
ATAATCTTGCAAGCCAAGCTTATTTAAGGTTATCGGGTCCTTACGAATCATTGTTCCTTTCGGATCTTGCACTTCCATAACGAGGTCGACACCAGATAAGTCTTTTGTCCAATCGGCATGTTTGACAATGTATCCAAGATTGACCTTTTCACCAGGTCTATAAATGCCTCGATCGGAAAAAAGGTAAGCCTCATGCCGATCACTTTGACTACTAGAATAAGATCCTCCAGTATCAAATCTCGAGTAGTTCATCGCATAAACGTGCGAATAGACCGGCATGAAAGAGTAATCCTCGCCTTTCGTGACAACGAAAACAGTTGGTTTTTTCTCTTCGGTGAAGTCTTTCAAATGGGGAAATGAAATGTGTCCATCTGAACTGGTTTGGCCGCTCAAAATGGCAAGACCATTTTGACCTAGAATTTCTACTTTTGCATTAGCGACGGGAAGCCCCGAAGCAATCGATTGGATAAAGATTTCGTAGCTACCATCGGCATTTTTCTTACTCAAAATTCCAAGGTCTGTGACTAAAATGAGCCGCTGATCTTTTGGGCCTGTTTGATAGTTTCGATCGATATTCCATCCTTCCGCTACGAAATAAAAGAGACCGCGTGGTTTATTTTCTATGTCATTGATGACTTTCGAAAAGTCAAAGTGTGAGTATTGAGTCTTGCCATATTCGATAAAAGGAATAGCTTCAATTTTGGCAAAGGTCTCAGTGATGTTATCGAAATTAAAGTAATAGCTACTTAAATCTGGTCTGGAAAAATCTCCTCCGCTTTGACTAACGAGATGATTGATCTGACCTGGTAAGATCCTGCGGGCGCGGTGGCGAATGCCTTCCAAGTCGCGCGCTAATATAGGAATTTTATTATCTCCCGATAAACTTAAAAGAGAGCCCTCCGCCATGATTTTAACTTCTTTTGGAAAGTCAGGGACACGGGCTACGAATGAGGCATCTTCGGGGAGCTTGTAGCCCCCAAAGGCTGCGATGCCTTTTTTAATTCTAATGTAAAGGTAGGCACCAGGTTCTTTCTTGTATTTATAACTAATGAGTTTTGCATGCTCATTTTCAGTTGGTATCGCAATGGTTTCAAGACGATTTGATACTTTGATGACATCTTTTGTGACATCCTCGACATAACGCCAAGGGAAGTTTTTGACAGGCTTTTTCTCGCCAGGACGAATCGGGCGATCCTTTGGTAAAACATAGACTTCAAGATGTTTATCAAGGTCGGTCTGCTTGACTGAAGCAGTGGTTGAAAGGAGTATGACCTGTTCTGCTTCGTATTTCTCATTTCTAACGAGTTCCAGGTTGGCCGACTGAAAGCGGAAGTGGGTCATCATTCCAGGCACTCGAGCCTCGGCACTGCGCTCATCTTCTGATCCTGGTCCGCCTTTTTGAGACCTAACGCCATCGCTTACTTCCATCTCTACGCGGCTGTCGTAGTTGGGGATCGAAAGCACCTCACTATGGAGGTAGGCCCTACCAAAAAAATCGTCATACGTGATACTAAACTTCAAGTCCGATCGCTTGATCTCCCGTTCTTTGTCTTTTCCCTCTTCGATAAAAGTCAATGTCACCTTGTCCTGAAGGGACTTTTGGTCGACGGGGTGTGAAAAGGAAAGCTCGGCTATAACTTTTTTGACTTTTGGCTTGCGAGGATCTTGATAGAATTGCATTGATTCAACAACGACATTGAACTTTGGTGTCGGTAATTCGATTTCGTACTCTTCAAGAAGAACGTGCTGTGGAAATAAATCTTTATCCATTGTCACTACAGCGTCAACACCAATAGGCCAATCATCTTTGACTCTAAATCGTAGAGTACGATCGTCTACCCACTTCCATTCTCCAGCTATTTCAGGCTTGATTGTGATGCCACTTGTTACGGTTTTACCGATTTGTTCAATACGAGCAGCTGATCCCTCAAAGCTCAGAGTGAAGTCGACTGGCTTAGCATCCTTTTCTAAAGGGGTGGCTGTAACCGAGCTTGCGGTTACTGAAAAACGTACTGGTTGGGGTAAATTTTTGTACCATTCGTAGGTAAAGTATCCAGCAATAGATACCCCAACCAGAATGAAAGTTATGATCGATGAACGAATGCGGTGATGGATAAATTGGTGAGCCAGCGCTTTTAAAAACCATTTAAATAGATCGAAAGTTTTTTGCAACCAAGGCGGCAATGTCCAATGAAATGATCCAAACAAAAAAAACCAAATAGCAGACAGGAATTTCCAGATTTTTGCCATAGCCCTACCTTTAGAGACTTTTAGAGATGAGTTCCAAGTTAATACAATAATCACAATTAGTAATAATCACAATAACTAGCTTAAAGTATTCATCAATATGACCTGTCTTAGCTCTACCTGCAATCCACCGATAAAATCCTTAGAGAGTGAGGGACTATTAAAATGAGATTGATTTTTGCTATTTCCTTGGCAGGATTGCTTTCTGCGTCATGTAGTAGCGGTTCTTTTGTATCCGGTGAAAAATCTAACAAAAAAAATAACACGACAGCTGGGTCACAAAATCCTGACGACGTTGCGGTCAACGAAAGCGATGGTGTTTCGTCTCAATCAGTCAAAGACGACGGTCAACCAACCGTCTATCTGCCCGAGTCATTGCAAGATGAAGAAGATTTGGTCAATGTCCGGGAAAGCTCGACGATTGCTACCGACACGACCGCAGCTTATCTTGTTCTCGAACCCATCCAGAGCGTTGAAGATACTAGTACAGCAGCGGAAATTAGCTTTTCCAGGCCGCTTGAAGACGGTGTACTCAGTCAGATACAGGTTGAGCTCCCCTTAAAGAGATCTTTAAATGAAGACGAAAAGGCTCGTTCCGGTGTTTTCTACCGCTATGAAAATAGCAATGGGAAGTACTTTTTGGGCTTTAAGCCCGCTTCAGAAATTACCTGGGTGAAAAACAAAGCACTGGTGAGGATTAAAGGGCCAGGGATTTACCAAATCGGAACCAACTCATCAGTGGTCTCTACTGCTAAAGAAATGAAAATCGAGTCGGCGTTTTCGCACTACACGTTGGCTTACAACTTTGACGGGGGTGATGCTGTCGTAGAACCACATGAAAATGGGCGCTTTGGTCGTTCTGTCGATGTTTCTGGTGACTGGAAAATTGTTGGCAGCCCGCGCTTTGATTCTGAAAAAGGAGCTGTCTATTTTTACAAAAAGATCGACGGTGCGTGGGTCTTCAAACAAGGCTTCACAAGAGATGCGGCCTCTGCAAGGTTTGGCATCAGTGTGGCGATTTCGGGAAATTACGCCTTTGCAGGTGCTGATCGTCAGGCCAATAGCCAAGGAAGACTCTTTCAGTTCCAATACAACTCTTCTACTGGTGACTGGGTCATGGACGAAACTCCCATTGAGCCACCTGGCAGTATCTCTGCAGATGGTTTGAATATGGGGCACTCGCTCTCCATGGCTGGAGATCTTTTAGCAGTTGGCGCGCCTGCTTATGATGCCGACCCAGCGGCTAATATCCGAGCCCGTCTTCTTATCTACAAAAAAGACGTTACGGGGTCTTTCTCAGGGGCGCCGATCATTGTCGACGATGGTGAAGTTGGAACTGCCTTCGGTAACCACGTGGTGACTGATGGCCTTACGGTTTTTACTGGCGCAAGAACAGCAGACGGTTCAAGAGGACGTGCCTACCAGTATGACGCTAACGGTAATCTTTTGGCAGATTTTCCTAACGGTCAAGAGGCGACTGACGCTGTCGACTTTTCAGAGTTTAGTGATGAGATAGCGTTTGATGGCGCTAATCTTGTGATTAGAGATGGGGCATCTGGAGGACGGGTTTTCAGCTACAGGTATAACGGTACTGAATGGGTTTATCAATCGACCCTTAAACATCCTCAGGGTGATACTTCCGGTGGTTTTGGTGAAAGTGTTGCTATCGATAAAGGGTTTTTAGCGGTTTCAGATCCCAATGGTACGAACAATAGCGGCAAGGGAATGACCTACCTTTACAAGCTGGTAAATTCCTCTTGGAGGCGTTACGATCGGTTACGCCCCGACAAGCTTACCAGTGAAGACAGCTTTGGTCACTTTGCAATCATTAAAGGTGATTACCTTTATATCTCTGCCGACAGATACAATGCATATGGTGTCAATCAGGCTGGAGCCGTCTTTACATACGACCTCAATATATTAAAAGCTCTCTATGACCAGAAGTCAGGATAGCGATGGGCTGAAAAGCTTTGCCTACATGCCTGGCAAAATCATGTATTGAAATAGCCGATTTCACATTCAGTCCTTCAAGTTTGTTAGGTATCCCGAACTCAAGCATTATTAAAAACCAGCTGCAATTGATATTTTTATCCTATATAAGTATTTGAAAACATATGATGAAATAGCTTTCTTTAAACTTTCCTCAATCTGCGCCGATAACTCTTTTAAGAAAAATTCTTGCTTAAAACTAAATAATCTCACTCGCGCAAGTTCCATTTATTTGGCTTGCAAGAAAGCTCTACTCTCGTTTTCTGGGTCTTCAGCTGTAATTAGAGAAAATCTGTACGGCTGAAGCCCAATTTTTTTGTCTGATATTCCCTACAGATCTTCGTGTCTATCCTAATCATTTGGGAGTGTTCGTTAGAGGTTACGTTGAAGAAAACAAGTCTCAATTGACATATCCCTTCGAAGGTGTGCCAGTGCGACTAAAGGTTAATAACTTTAAAGATCAAAACTATTCAGCAGGTTTTCTTTTTCAATATGGTGAGGTCGTCGTTCCTATTGATCATCCCTTACATGCTAAAAGTCTCATGCCGCAGCACAGATGTGGCGAACTGAGCGATTAACAACTCGGTTACTGCGTTGAAAACACTCCTGGGCGCGTCCTTATCTAATTCAAGAACTTGAACAATGTGAACGACGCGCAACTGGCATTGTAAAGAGTTTCCGTCTTGATAGAGACCAGATTGTATTGACCAGGGACAGTCTAATGATCTTCGAAGTAACGGTTGATGGGTAGGATAAAGATGAGGCGTTTTAGGTTAACTTTGAGATTAGGGATATGTTTGCCGCGCAAAAATCAGCCGCTTAGCTCTGCTCCAATAATATGAAATTATATGAATAAAATTAAAAAACTTTGAATTTAAAAATTTTTTTTTTATTAATTTTTTAAGCGTTTTGTAATCGTGAGTCACTTAATGAGGACCTTGTGATGCGCTATCTAATTGTATTTATTATTTTTCTTCTTGCTTCAGCCACTTATGCAAACTCGCCATTCGAAGATGGTGTTTACGAAGGAGAGATTCGAAAGTTTAAATCCGACGGAACGATGGAAAGAGGAACTTTGACTCTAAAAATCGATGGTAACTATGCTCACGGTGTAAAGTCGTTTCCTGGAAAAGATCGGACTTACGAAGTATTCGCCGACTTCTCAAATCAACGCTACTTTAAGATCTACGCGAATGAACAGACGTATAAAAGTAAAATGCTGCCGGTTGGCGATGGACTATGCGCTGAAGATTCTTGTCAGTATAGCTTAAGAATCACCAGCGGTTCTTTCGCTATTCTTGGTCCAACTCTTGCGGCTGTCTATCACAGTGAAGTCTTTGTCAAAACTGAAACGGGTCTGAGAGGGTATGGAAACATCGCGATAGAGCTTTTAGGAGGAAAGGTGGTCCGATCGTTTTGGATCTCAGACCTTGATAAAAAAGAGGAGTAGATCTTTACAGGCGTCGTAAAGACGCTTTTTTTAGGTTCTTTTTCAACAAGAATAAGGTAAGCATCTTCAAGCCAACCAAATTACTTCTATGCTTTATGGTCCCATCACCAGAAGATCAACGGTAACCGCAGAAGGATGATTTCTTTGCATCCTTTTGCCAATTGGGCAGTCGAATTGAAACGCAACACAAACAACAAGACAAATTGGAGATTTAAGTGAATATGTTGCGCAAGCACTAAAGGAGCTTGATCTCCAATTCCTTACATCAATGTTATTTTTAGTTATTTTTTTAAAAATCAGATTAATAGCATTTCTTTTCATGGGTATTTTTGCTAAGTAGGAGGGGCAATAGGGGAAAACTAAACCAAAACAAAGGTCTTCGGCATGGGTCAGTGTGTCCGCTCTCTTGGCTTTGTGTTTGTCATATCATTCACAGCATCGTTTCTCATGAGTTGGTCAGGTATTCAGGCAAAAGAAGAAGAGACAGCTCTGAAAGCTGGGACTAGTGAAGTCCATCCCGACTTTGACAAGGATCCTCACAACGAATACCACGAGCTCTTAGACCTTATGAGGGAACAAATGGCTGAATCATCAGCTGTACCTGTCGACTCCCAGGCCGACCCCCAACGCGTTGCCGTCGCTTTGCATGATTACATTGCTGGTAGTCAAGCTGGAGAAGAGCAGGCAGCTATGCTTGAAGAGCACTTGCAAGTCTTCCAGCGTATGTTCGATCTTCACCAAAGAGCCCACACCTACGCGCAAGTTCTTATGGAAGAAATGGGTCTGATTGAGTTTGCGGAAAAAGCTGCATCTAACGAAATTCACTACAACGACGATACTCTCGGTAGAGCTGAATACAAACCAATCGACCATCATGTCGGTATCAAGATGACAGATAAAGCAACCGAACTTGCTTTTTTGTTTGTCGAGCGAGGCAATGTCTCCCCAAAATCTAAACATCTTAAGCAATATATCGATCGGATCAATATGGCTTCCGGTACATCACGAACAGATGGTAAGGTCGGTCGAGATTTGTTCTTGATTTGGTGCAAAGACGGGCGTATCGACGGCATTGAGTTTATACCAAAACCGCATATAAAAAGTCCCGAGGATCTTGGTGTATGGGCTAAGAAATACTGGAATGCTATCTATAAAAAACCAACGGGCTATAACCTCAAGTTTGGTTTTTGGAGCGGTGTCTTACAGACCGCGACTGCGGCAGGCGTGTCCTGGCTCGGCATGGCGACAGGGGCTACCGAAGGTTTTAGCTTTGCCCCGATGATTCTCAATTTCATTTTCGGCACAACCATTGGTATTTATGCGTCTACTTACGTTAACTGGATCAAAATGCCAGGGCCGGAACGTGTCAAAGTATTAAAGTCATCGTTTGTTAGTGCAACTTTTGCAGCGCTTATGATCGCGATGACTGGCGCAAAGATTGGTGATTTGGATAGCTCAATCTTGGCTAGTTTTACATTTATTATTGCGGTTGCATCAAACATCTGGGCAAACAACCTAGCAAAGGTCGCTTATATGGAATGGGCGCTTGTCAAAGAGCAAAAGAGAGAATTTAAGGGTAATTGGGAGTGGCAAGTGGATCATCCTGTCGTACAGATTCCTACGCCTATTAAGCAAGCCTCTGGCGAGCCTTACAGACTTCGTATTCATATTCCGATTCACTTTCATTGGAAGTTGCCTTTCAAGGCTCGAGATGTCGCTTTTCAATGGATCAGCTACCTTCCGGTAAATACGCTTCGTCTCATGGATTTAACTGGTGTGCCATTAGGAACTGTCGGGCTTTGGGGGTCGATTCCCCTTGTCAAATATGTGACCCTATTATGGGCGAAGAAAAAAAATCCCGACATTGCTCAAGAGCTTAAAATGGAAGAAAAGTGGGAAGCGTCTTGGGGACTCATTTTTCGAGTCTTAAAACATCCACAGATCTATACTGATAAACTCAATCGTTTTTTATCTAAGGCTTTGCAGGTCCAAATAGAAGAATCGGCAAAACGTGGTCTAAGGTATGAACGTGCTTTTGCCAGTTTTGGTGAGAAAGTTGCTCTGTCTTTTTACGGTCTCCTACCAACATTTAATCGATGGTCATTCGCATATAAAAAGTGTGAAGCACAAGTCATTAGCGCTGGGAGTGCGCTCTCAGTCTACTAAAAAACGAATCTAAACTTTATAAAACAAGTATTTTGCAATCTTGGGGTGATTTCCGAGTTTTTCATAACTGTTGTATTTGTTTGCTAGGTCGCGGTGTGAAATATATTTGTGGATCGTTTTATGGCAGCCCTTACACAGCCAAATTCCTTGATC